>JBJTQD010000275.1:0-1746 GCA_046075445.1 Planctomycetota bacterium | reverse complement strand
CTTTAGTCTCGCAAGCATCGGATTCGTCAAATTGATCCCAGCGAATGTTGTCGGCTGCCTTCCTGACGCGAGCAATTAAAGTAGCTGTCTGGGAATCGTCTGTTGAATAATTATACGTCACTTTAAGATCGCTGACTGATTGCAAAGATTCTGCAGAGAATTGCTTCCAGCTTTCCGTCAGCCTGGCAGCCGCATCGTCTTTTGTCAGGGGACGCTGCGATTGGGCGGCCTCCAAGGAGAGGTGGCAAAATGCGGCAAGGCAGAACACCGCTCCCAACAAGGTCTCGCGTGGGAATTTCATGGGTGATCCTTGACTCGCGGGGAAAAGAACTATTCAGGGAATGAAACGAAACGTCAGCCAACTGTTCGCCAAACTATTGGCAGTGCCAGCAGAAGAGCCACAGGATATCTTTGCATCGAAAAATTCTGCAAGCGAGGCTGACTCAAAGGATTCTCTGTGCAAAGCTTGCCGAATAAATTCGCAGGTTCGCTTTAGCAGTCAGCTAACGCAGAGGAGTTTGGCCAACTAACAACTGGCTTGTTCACCAACCAGAGCACTCGCATCGATTGGTTAACAAGTTGTACTTGCAACTACAGTCAGCGCAATTGGGTCCAGTTTTGTTACAGCCTGACTGGTTCGATGTACAGATGAGTGTACTGGCCGGGAAAGTCGCGGCGCATGACACGTCGCAACCACTTGCCGAGCACACGCCAGTCCCTGCGCCCGGATCGTCATAATTCGCGTGCAAGAGTTGGACGCATATGCATGAAGCACACAAGAACACGCCGACGGTCACTGTAGAAAGAAAACTCTTCAGAAACGCTTTCATCTCAATCCTCCTGAACAGAACCATACAAATCCGCAGCCACTACATATTGCTGCGAGGAATCTAAATAGAAAAGAACGCGCTGGTGGAACTTCGGGACGCCCGACTTCGGCCGGACGAGGACCTTGATGGCCAGTTCGCCTTGAGGCGGAATCGACGCGTGGACGACCTCCTGAGGAATCACGCAGGAGCAAGAAGTGTTGACGCCAATTATCCTGCGCGCCTCAGCCGATTGGTTTTTCAGCTTTAGTTCACATTCCAGCGGTTCGCCACGCAGCACTCCAACCTCGACTGCCGGAGCGGTAATCGACTCCCCAAACAGAAATTGCGAGGTCATCGCTCGACCGGCGCGAGTCTGCAGTAAAACGAATATCACGCCCACAAGGATTAAGCCAAGGACTCGTCCGGCAACTGCGGCGTTCCACTGGATGGGCAAACCATGGTTCGGCTCGTCCCCAGATTCAGGACGGGCTGCCACAAGTCCGACGATGGCCAAGAGGTCGATTGCCAGGAACCAGACAGGTGAAATCTCCACTGCCCCCGAGCAGCCGCACCCCGTTTTTCCCAGCCAGACGTTTGTTCCAGCCACAAGAGCAAAGAGGGAAAACAGCACCAGGAGGCTGAGCCATTTCCAAACTTGGGGAGTTTTAGAAAACACGAGCCAAACCGCCGTAAGTTCGACGATCACCGCCAGCCACAAGAATGGAAGGGATGTTCCAGCCTTAATGTCGGCGAACGGATCCGTCAGCAGCAAGTGGAGTTTGAGCGCGGCGGTTACGCTCAAGAGGGCCGCAAGCAGGTAGGCGACGTAACGGAACGTCAAGAGTTGCCGCAACATTGGACCGAGCCCCGAGACGATAGGGTTGAACTTCAGGCCATGGCGAGAATACTAACCCTACAGAGGGGGCTTGTCAATAAA
>JBJTQD010000274.1:0-2412 GCA_046075445.1 Planctomycetota bacterium | reverse complement strand
GACCCGGAAGACCTTGATTTGGGCGCTGGAGCCGACGACATCCAGTTGCTTGATCAGGGCGTCGAGCAGGTCCATGCTTTCGGCTGGGCCAGAGATAATCAGCGTATTGTTGAGCGGGTTGGGAGTGACTTGGACTTGGTCGAGCACGCCGCTGCGGAGAACTTTCTCACCGGCAGAGTCGATCGCCAAGAGTTCGAGTACGGCAGCTTGCTGTGGGCCGGTGCCTTGGGCTGCTTTGATTGCGTTCTGCAAGGTTGTTGCGAGTTCGGAGGCGAGCGCATTGCGAACTTTGACGATGCGTGCTTGTTGTGTTTTTCGGTAGTTGTCGACATCGAGTTCGGTGATGAGCCGACGGACCTCTTCCATGTCGCGTGGCGATGCGTAGACGATCAGCGAATTGGTTCGCAGATCGGAGACGACTTGGACTTTTGGGCCGAGGCCTTCGCGAGCAGTGAAGAAGGTCGTAATGTTGGCTTGGATTTGAGCGACCTGCGCGTTGACCAAGCGGAAAACTTCGAATTGGCTATCGACTGCGACTGGTTGGTCAAGTTTTTCGATCAGGTCAGTCACGACCCCGACGGCATCACCCCAGCCAACGAGCAGTAAGGCGTTCGGTTTAAACAGCGGTGTGACGGTGACCCGTCCTTGGCGTGTGTTGACCAAGTCGTTACTGACGGTTTGGATAATTCGCTGGATCGCATCTCCGCGAGTGTGTTTCAGTTCGACGATCCGAATTTCCGGGGTCGTGTCTGCACCGAGACGCTCCAGTTCGCGAATGATACGGCTGAGCTCCTCGACTTCCTTTTGGCGGCCTCGGAGGATGATGATGCCGAGGTCGGGGAGGGTTTCGACTTGAACTGAATCGCGAAGTTGGCGCAGGAGTTCTTCCTGCTTCTTTTGCGTTTCTTCGTCGCCTTGGTCACCCGGAAGAGGTTCTTGAGCAGGAACTTGGGTCGATGGTGGTAGGGCAGGCTCTTGCGAGGGCGTTGTCGTAGGAGGGGGGGCCGTCTCTTGGGCGAGTGGTTTGGCAAAGCTGGCTGGGCTCGATGGGATTCCGTTTCGAGTGCCAATTTGCGGGGAGGATTTGCCCACGCCGTAAGCGTTGATCAGTTGCTCGGCCAAGTTGAAAGGTGAGTGGGCAATGCTCAGGTATTGAAATGTGTTTTCAAGTGAGGCGTTGGCGCGCACGGCGGAGGACTTGAGTGACTCGACCAGGTTAGCGAGTTCGCGGCCTGCTGCTGGGAGTCCTTTGTAGTAAACTTTTGGATCACTTGTCTGCCAGCCAACTTGAAACGACTTGGGTGTTCCTTCGTAGAGTGTGAGAAGTAAACCTTGGTCGACCTGAGTGCTGACGGCTTTGCTGGACAGCAAGGACTGCAGAGTTTGCTTGATCTCTTCGGCTTGGCTATGTGGGAGGGAAATCGTTTGCCAATCGGTGGGAAGTTGAATTGTTTTTCCTGGGATCGAGCTTGTTTGTCGCTCTGGTTTGAGAGCTTGGCTTAAATCCTGGGGAGGCGGGTTCGTCGCGAGCGACTGGCTGATTTGATCGTGGACTCGCTGAGTCGCCAAGACGATTAGCCGAGTTTGGGCTTGGTCGACCCGGATCGAGAAGTCTTCGGATTTCCCAAATCGATTGCGTAAATCATCGGCTGTTGTTTTCAAGTTCTCGGTAGATGTCGTGTAGGAGCGAACGAGAGGTGATTCCGATGTTATGCTCGTTTCGTTACTGTTTGGGGGTAAATCAAAGTTGGCGACGAGGTCTTTGATCAGCTTGTGCGTGGCGGTGTCGGTTGAGATTGAGATTTCGAACTCGTTGCGAGTGTTTCGGTAGAGTTTGAAATTGTATTTCGTGGAAGGGAGCATCTCGACGAGGTAGCTCTCTAGTTCTTCCGTCGAGCGATGTCGGAGCGTATAGACCTGCTGTGCATCGGTCGTTGCTCGCAGAGTGGATTGAGCTGATTCCACGCTGTTTGAGAGTGGTAGCTGGAAAGCGACCACCCCCAAAAGGAAGAGCGCGAATTTCAGGGGGCAGAGAACACGAAACATAGCGAACCTCGACTAGGGATGCCGCTCGGTGTCGAGAGGCATTGGGTAAAGCCGCCCATAGGGATGAGATGAAAGCCGCCCCGGACTACTTGACCCGGATGAAAAATGTCGGGGGACGTTAGGAATTCAACGCATGAGCGTCAAGACAAATCCCGTGATTTCGGGAGGTTTAAGGGGGGTGTTTGTGAGAAAAAGCGATTAATTCAAGGGTGGTCTATTCACCCTTGTTAGAAGGCGTCCTAGAACGCGTTTGATAGCAGCCGAACCCGGGGGCTGGCGCGAGGACCCGGCTGAGGGAGGAACGAAGATGGTGGCCGCACGTTGGGCGAGGTCGGGAGACCTGCGCCCAGCGCAGTTTTTTGCCCA
>JBJTQD010000273.1:0-4854 GCA_046075445.1 Planctomycetota bacterium | reverse complement strand
CGATTCCCAGCGCCGCACTTGCTCATCGAGTGCGTAAAGCAGCTGTTGTCCCGTTGTCGCGCCGGCAAACGCGGTTCGCTTGTAGAGCGTGCCACCGAAACGGCGACGGTCGATATAGCCTTCCTCTGTGCGATTGAAGGGAACGCCGAGCCGATCCATCAGTTCGATAACTTTCGGGGCCCAGTAAGACATTTCCTTAACCGGCGGCTGGTGCTGCAGGAAGTCACCGCCATAAACCGTGTCGTCGAGGTGCAACCATTCCGAGTCACCAAGCTGCCGAGTCTGGTCGTTGCAGCTATTGATACCGCCTTGGGCGCAAACGCTGTGAGAACGCTTCACCGGCACGAGGCTGATCAAATCAACCGGAATACCGAGTTCACACAGCTTCATGGTGCAGGAAAGCCCCGCCAACCCGCCGCCGACCACTACTACTCTTCGCTTGCTCATACCTGTGCTTAATTTCGCTCTAAGGAATTTCGGTTGTCACTGATAACCCAAGCTGACTGCATCGGACCAAGTCCAGCTTAGTGTTTGCCACCTTTTTTCAGCGGCTGGGACAACTTGTGTTCGTCCGCATAAATCGAACCGTCGGCCGCTCGTTGCTCGTACATCTCAATCTCGCGCTTCTTGGCTTTGTCAACGTCGACCTGCCAGAAACCGAATAAGGCTGACATCCCGACGAGCGCGATGATCACGCCAAGCCCCAGGCAAATCTTGCTTGCCAACTCTTGAGCCTTGGGCGTAACCCAAACGCCCCAAGTGATCCCCATCGTCCAAATGCCGTTGGCAAAGTGGAAGACACAGGCCAGCAAGCCAACGAGATAAAACAGCATCACCAGCGGATGCTGCAAGGCACTCGCTGCGGTGGAGGCAGCGTTGTACGGCCGGAACTGGGCAATCCCGATGGCGTCAGCTATCGAGTCCCGAAACCATTCCGCGTGAATCAAGCCGTTGAGGTGGAGGACGTGCGCGAAGATAAAGACGAAAGCAATCATCCCCGTGATCCGCTGGGCAACGTAGCGATAGTTACCTCGGTACGGATAGTTCGAGACGTTATTTTTCGAGTAGTAGATAAAGACGAACCCGAGCAAGGCGTGAAACAGGATCGGGATGAAGATGAAGGTCCACTCCACAATGATCAGTGCTTTGCCCAGACTGTGAATTTGGTAGACGATGTTTTGAAAGGATTCGACCCCGTTCATGATCGACGCGTTGGCCAGCAGGTGAATCACCATGTAAAGGCCGACGGGAATCAATCCGCACAACGAGTGCAGACGGCGAATCAAAAACTCATGTCGCAGAAAAAAACTCTCAGCGGGTTTTGACGGAGCAGCGTCCAAGGCCAACTACCTTTCGCGAATACCGAACTATCGAACGCACCCAAGCCCGCTCACTGAAGGTGAACCGGGTGGGGCCGGTAAAAGCAGGTGGGAGCCACATTGACTCTCATCGCTGCCAGAGCACAGACGATTGAACTCAGGCAATGAACAGCCAGCGGCTGGCCGTTGCAAGGAATTCTCCCTTCTGCCACTCAAAAATTGCCTCTCGATTTTAAGACTACGGCAAGGATCCTAAAAGGACCGATCAAGCCCCGTTTCCGGCCGGTGGGTCTGCACTTCTAAATTCTCAGCACAGGAGGAGAATTTGGAAATCACTCATCACGGCCAGGCTCGGCCCGCGTTTGGAGTTGAAGCCTGGCCTCTCGACCAATCTTTTTTATCGGCAGCCGAGACCCAGTTGGACCACGCTGGTGAAACCGCACCCGTACAATTCCCATTAACCTGAGGCGGGGCGGACTTGAAACGGCTGTCAGCCCGCTTTTTTCAGAGTAAATTTGAACGATTCCTGCCTCATCCTCAGGCATTGAACCGACTCTCCCAACTGCTGTAAAAAGCTATCCCAGCCAAAAGCATTCAATTAACGTTCAAACGCCCTTTTTCATTTTAAAAACTACGACCTATGAAACCTTGGCTAGTCGTTGCAGCATCGACCGGACTCATCCTCTTGATAGTGCTGACCGTCCTGTATGGCGAGTCACCCAAGAAAGTCGAAAAGAATGCCGTGCCCAAAGATTTGCCGAAACCGGTCGTCGGGGGCTTGGAAACAGAAGGACCGCTCACGACTTCGACTGCACCGAAATTCTTGCCCGCAGAATTGTCCGGTCGCCTCGCCCCAGCGGCACTCGAAATCGAGTTGTCTGGCAATCGAATTCAAACCACTCCGATCGAGAACCCCGTCAATTCTAAAGTCGACAACGCGACTCGCTGGAGCGATGACGATCTCGTACTGGGCGTTACTGTGAACCAGTCGGCGAGAGCTTACTCGCTAAAACAACTAGCCGCAGCGACGCAGTCGGTTGTGAACGATGTGGTAGGTGGAGAGCCGCTTGTCATCACGTGGAACAGCGAGAACCAAAGCGCCATTGTGTTTCACAATCCCGTGAGTGAACTGCCGCTGGTTTTTCGGTCGGTCGGCCAAACTTGGAAGACGGACCTCGTTTTTCTTGACCAAGCTACCGAGAGTCTGTGGAGCCAATCGCTGGGACAAGCCATCGACGGACAACTTCGCGGGTCAAGTCTCAAGGCAATTCCCTCGGTCGTTTGCACTTGGAAGGCTTGGAAAAAAGCTTTTCCCGAGACGACATTGGCAAACTTGCCTGAATCCGGGCCTGACAGTGCAATTACGACGAGGGCTCAAGCTCGAACCGCTGTGCGAAGCAGCGGAAGCTTGCTGGTCATTGGGCCCAAAGGCGAAATTGAGATTCCCCGCACCGAGTTGCTTGAATCGCGAGTCCTCAACAAAGAACTCGCTGGTGACAAGATCGCCATCTTCTATGACGAGGACTCGGACGCCGCGCGTGCTTTCAACTCTCTACTGGTGGTCGCGCCGGCACTTGAGTTCGAACTTCGCGGCTTGCAATTCGCTCCGTTGCGACAAGATATCGGATGGAACATCCACAACGGCGGGGCCGAAGGAGAAAACAATCCTGCTCGCCGCTTGCAACCGCTGCTTGTTATAGAACTTCCGGAGCCACTCAAAGCAATCCGCAAACCGGTTCCCGGCGGGGCAACACAGTGAGCCCTCTCTTTTAAGGAGAGACTATCAACAGCTGCCTTGGAGCCTGAAGCACCGCAGTTGATCGAGCTTTGAGGCGACTCGCGACAAGCAGCGCCAGACCTCGGTTCAGTTTCTGCCCGTTTGTGGCTATGATGTGCGGACTTCTTGGGTATGCCAGGGCATCCGTCTGCTGCTTGTCATTATTTCGGTTTGCAGCGACAGGTTCTGTCCCAGTTGAGTTACATCAACCGTTCGTATTTGACCACTTTCTTTTTTTCAGCGAGTAGCAGTGTGAGCCGAGCCGAAACGCAACCTTGGCCGATTGGTGTTTTTGCCAGCATCGATGCGGGGCTGGGGGTTCATCTGGATGTTGCCCAAGAACTAAACATCCGGACCATTCAACTGCATGCTCCTCATGCATCCAGCCGCACGCCGGAGCGAGCCAAGGCTTTCTTCGCAAAGCTAGAGCAACTCGGCATCCGCCTCACTGCGGTATTCGGCGGTTTTGAAGGTGAAAGCTACGCGGACATTCCGACAGTCGAGCAAACCGTTGGTTTGGTTCCTGCGGCCACCCGCGCGGACCGATTGAAGGAAATGAAGGAGATCTCCGACTTTGCCCAACTTCTCGGCTGCCCTGTCGTTGCCTTGCACTTGGGCTTCGTGCCGCACGACCGCAGCTCAGCGGCTTATCAAGAGATCGTCGCCGTCACGCGTGAGCTTTGCAGCTATGTGGCGGGAAATGGACAGAACCTCCATTTGGAGACCGGACAGGAGACGGCCGAAGCGTTGGTCGCATTCATGGACGACGTGGCGGCATCCAACCTGTTCGTCAACTTCGATCCAGCAAACATGATTCTCTACGGGACAGGCGAGCCAATGTCCGCGCTGCGGCTGCTGGGCAAGCGGGTGCAGAGCGTTCACTGCAAAGACGGACTTTGGGCGCGAAATCCGGGAGACGAGTGGGGACAGGAAGTTCCGCTGGGACAAGGGAACGTCGGAATCGAGCGCTACCTGCGTACGCTCAAGGAACTTGGATATCACGGCCCACTGACAATCGAGCGGGAAATCCCACAAGAACGCCAGCGGCAGAAAGAAGAAATCGCCGGCGCAGCCTCGTTGCTCGCAAGCCTGCGGTCCAAACTACTAAACTAGAGCCACGCAAACTTGCCGGCGAAAGTGGATTCGTATCAGCCTCTGCCGACTGTCCAGCGAACCGTCCGCTAATCATCGAGTCACTCGCATGGGCAAAATTCAACTTCGGCTGCTGGGAATCATCGCCGTCAGTCTGATTGTTATCGGGCTGGCTGCTTTGTGGTTCGGTGCGACTCAGCCACTGTTCGCGATCATGCTCCGTGTCGGTTTCGGACTGTTTGCAATTTGGCTGGCGTTGCCACAACTTCTTCGCGGAGAGTGGCGAGCTTCACTGCTTGTGATCATCGGCTTGTTGGGTCTTCTCGTACTGCTCGCCTCGCGACCGCGACTGTTTCCGATCATCGGCGGAATCCTGCTGCTTGCCGGTTTGGTCCAACTCACGCTGCGCTATCTTAGCCGGATGCTGGGAGTGCCGCAGTCTCTCGGACAGCAACGGCCGGGTTCTGCAAACCGGGCAACATCGCGAGACAAAAAAAACCGGAGTGACTGACGAGGCAATCACTCCGGCTAATCGTTTTTCTTTTTCGAGCGAAACTGGCCGCGCGAAAATTTGGCTTACTTCTGGGCAGCTGCTGGTGGCGCGTTAGCACCGGCATTTTGCTGGTTCGCAACGAGGTCCTTCAGCTTCTTTCCGGAGGACTCGAG
>JBJTQD010000272.1:0-3749 GCA_046075445.1 Planctomycetota bacterium | reverse complement strand
CACCACCCGACCTTGCGTCGATGGAGCCATGACTAGCCAGCGAAAGGTTCTCAAAATTTCTCTGTTCGGAATCGCGAGAAATCACCTGCCCAAAAAGAGTGGCAACAAGCGAACCAGCTCTCCCTCGTTGTAGTCTTCCTCGCGAGCCGGAAAGAAAGCAAGGCAGTCTGCCGCACCCAAGCAACGCAAATCGGATGAACCGTGCCAACTCAGCGGATGAACGACCGCGGCTCCAAGCGGATCGTGTATCAAGTTGGCTGGCCACCATGTCGGACGCGGCCCGCGTACTGAATGGGCTGTCCCCAATCGAGCCCAATGCGTGGTACGCGCCGTCAACGAGTTCCCCGCCAACCGCTCTAGCGCCACGCGGACGAAAATTTCAAAACAGACCAAGCTTGAAACCGGATTGCCCGGCAAACCGAACGCATAGCGCCGACGGCCAGCGGTCTCACTCACGCCAAACCAGATCGGTTTACCTGGTTTAATTGAAACCTTGTGGAATACTTCTTTAAAACCACAATCCTGCAAGGCTGCCGGAACGAGGTCGACCAGTCCTTCGGATACCCCACCCGAGATCACCAGGACATCAGCCGATTCGGCAGAGCGGATCCGATCACAAAGTTCCGCAAGATTGTCCCGCACAATTCCCAGTTCGCGGATCTCGCGAGTCGATGAGCGAGCCAAAGCGGCCAACATTGGACCGTTACTGTTGCGAATGCATCCCGCCCCCGGCCGCGACTCAGGTGGAACCAACTCATTGCCAGTCGAGAGGATCGCCATCGCCGGACGGCGATAAACCAGAACTTGAGTCTGGCCGATTTCCGCCAGTAGTCCCAGATCGTGTGGTCGCAAAATGTGCCCGCGATCAAAAATCCGCTCACCCGTCCGCATCGAACGACCGCGCTTAAGCAGGTGATGACCGCTCGCGTACTGCCCCCGCTCAACTCGAATCAGGCTACTTGAATCAGCAGAGCCAACCGCATTCGTATTCTCCAGCATCACCACGCAATCGGCACCAGCTGGGATCGGAGCGCCGGTCATGACCCGAGTCGCCGTTCCTGTCGTGACGACTTGCTTGGGGACCTCTCCCGCTGCGACCGTCTCAAGAACTCGAAGCTCCACCGGAAGTCGCGCAACATCCGAAGTGCGAACGGCATAGCCATCCATCAAGCTCTTGTCATGCGGCGGCGAGTCAATGTCCGCCAGTAACGGTTCCGCCAGCCGCCGGCGGGTCAATTGTTCGAGAGCGACATGCTCAGTTCCGATCGGAGCAGTTGTGGCGGCGATTTTCTCTAAAGCTTCGGCAATCGTGATCATCCCAGTTGCTTCTCCAATTGCTCGAACAAATTCGCCAGCCCAAATCGAGCCGGTTCCGCCAGTCGAGGCGCCGTCAGGGTCAATTCATCCATCCGGAGAACATCGCCCGAAACGTCCCAGCCAACTTGGCCAACCGGGATGGAAACTTGGGCTTCCTCGACCAAGGGATGAGCCCCGCAGTGAAAGACGATTCGCGGAATCGTTCGGAGTGACTGCGGTAATTCGCAAGAGATAACATTGCTCCCGCTCAAATCTGATGCCGGGACACAAGCGACCAAGCAGTCGATGTCCCCATTCCGAATGAGATTTGCCGCGGAATACTCATCGCGATTCCAAATCGGCTCGCCGGTTTTCAAGCTGACCGCTCGCGGAAAGCCGCTGCTCCACGTCAACACACTCTCCGCACCGCTCGCATTTTCCTGCTCACTAACCAGCAGCAACCAGGCTTTACAAATCTCGTTTAACTCGCGAGTCAATTGATGCACACCCAACGAGAGTTCCGGCGCCCCGTTCAAGCGACTGCCTCCAACCAGCGTCAGTCCACGGGCCGCTCTTGCGGTAGAGACAATCTCCTCGACCAACTGCCGCCACTGGCCCGGGATACCTGAAGGCAATTCCACTTTGCCTGTGACCTGACAGCGGAGCAGCCAAATCAGTTCGTTCAGCTCGCTTATATTCGAGCAGACAATTTCGGCGATAGCGCCTTGGCTTGACTGCGTGAATGTTCCGACAGGCAGGTCAGCCGTGCGAACGCGCCAACCTCGCTGCTGCGCCCATCCCAGCCGCTCAGACATTCGCGGATGCGTTAATTCGGGAGCCGCCTCGATGAGCAGGAAGGCACTCGACTGCAATTCGACTTGCCCGAGAGTTGCCGTCATCCGGCCGGTTTGCTGAAGCGCGCGGAGATTTCCGTCTGGGTTCTCATCCCAGCCAACGTCGATCGTCGCGCGGAGCTGAACAGCCAAACGCACCGCGGCTTGTTGCTCTTGGATAGACAAGTGACTCAGCCCGCAGACTAGCGGATTTCGGGCCGACCGCAGCAGTTTGGCTGCCGCCTCCAGAGCTGACTCAAGTCCCGCTTCACGTCCCTCGATCCGGCAAGCTCCCTGCCCTCTGTCGTGAAACGCATCGGCTTGTCGCTGAAACCAAACCCTGCCCCGCGAGCAGAGATTCTCGGAAAAGCTGAGCTCGCCCGGCGAACTGCAAACGCTCACATCATCGCAGCAGAGCGTGCACCCAAGGCAGACGGCTGGTGTGGCGGGTGCTCGGCGGCTAGTGGGGGTCGGACTCATTCCGCGATTATAGTCCCACGCCGATCGGCGCGGAGGAGGCGGGAAAGGGCTGGAGTGCGAAACGCGGCTCTAGGTTCCGGGCGAGGTCGGGAGACCTGCGCCCAGCGCCGCGGGAACTCAGCGCCGTGGAACACGGGAGCTCGGCGTTGTGGAACACGGGCGTTCGGCGTGGGTCTCCCGACCCCGCCGAAGGTGCGGCTTCAATCTCCCCAGTTCCGCTTCACCACTCGCCCTCCACAACCAAAAGTCTCAAGAGTCCCAAAAGTCCCATTCGTCCCACACGTCCCACACAACTCCTGCCACTAAACCCATCGTCACACAGAACGCCAATCCTCAATCCCCGGCTCAAATTGCCCCGGCAATTTGAGTTCCGCGGACTCCAGCGACCCGACTGCCCAAGAGCAATAATCCGCCGAGTAAAACCCAGCCGGACGATGATTGCCGCTCAGCCCACAGCCACCAAACGGCAGCTTGCCGCTCGCGCCCGTCGTCTGGCGATTCCAATTCACAATCCCCGCGCGGATTTCATGGATGAATCGCTGCCAAGCAGCCGGCTCATCTGAGAGTAAACCCGCAGAAAGACCATACCGCGTATTGTTCGCCTCGCGAATCGCTTCGTCGAAATTTTTTACTCGCCGAATGCACAGCAGCGGGCCGAACACCTCTTCGTCACTCAGCCCCTCAAGGCCGGTCACATCGAGCAGTCCCGGCGAGAGCAGCGCATCGTTGCCACGCAGCGGCTGAATCTGCGCCAAAACATCGGCTCCTCGCGCCGCCAGTTGCGCTGCCTCATGCTGGATTCGTTGACCCGCCGCTGGGTTAATCACCGTTCCGTAAAAAGGCTCAGGCGAGTCGTTCCAGTAACCGATTCGCAGTTTGTCGATCGAGCGTTTCAGTCGAGCCAGCAACTGTTCCGTGTGCGCATCTTCAACCAGGATCAGGCGACGAGCGCAGGTGCATCGCTGGCCGGACGTGATGTAGGCCGAGAGCAAAATTAAGTAAGCCGTTGCGTCGAGGTCGCTTGCACGATAGACAACCAGCGGGTTATTCCCCCCCATCTCTAGAGCGAGAATCTTTTGCGGATGCTCGGCAAAAGCCCGATGCAGTGCCCGCCCTGCCCCGCTACTGCCGGTAAACAGC
>JBJTQD010000271.1:0-5847 GCA_046075445.1 Planctomycetota bacterium | reverse complement strand
CGGCTTTGGGCTCCGGCTACGGGCTAAACGCAATACCGTTCAACGAAGCTAATTTTTTGGTTCCGGTTTTCTACAGGTCGTGCAAGCAATCACTGTTCCGAGCAGCCATTGTGCAAGCAAAAAGCCAATGGTTCCTTCGTTGAACGGTATTGGGGCTAAACGAAGAGCCAGCTGGCAAAGAGCCAGATGAATTAGCCGCCAAGGTCTTTGAACTAGACCGGTAGCAGTCCGATGACATCGGTGATATCGACCAGCCCAACTGGCCTGCCTGATTCGTCGACGACAGGCAGCTCGCTGATGTTTTTCCTCGCGAGCAGCTCGACTGCCCGGACGACCGAGTCATCTGCAGAAACTGAAATTGGCCGAGCCGTCATGACATCGGCAATCGGTCGGTCGAGCATCTCGTCTCGGTGCTTCTCCAAGAGACGCGCAAGATCGCTGTCGGTGAAGATACCGGCGAGCTTGCCTTGATCGTCGGTAACCAGAATAACGCCGACGCGCCGCTCAGAGACTGAACTGCGAACATAAATTTGCCGCACGATTTCGTGGCAGCTGGCAACGCGGCAGCTTTCGATTGGCCGCATCAGATCGCGAATGCAGGAAAGTTTTCGCCCGAGCGATCCGCCCGGATGAAAACGGGCAAAGTCGATCGCTTGGAATTGACGAGCCTGAGACACGACGAGCGCGAGGGCATCGCCCAAGCCGAGCATCAGCGTTGTGCTGGTCGAAGGAGCAAGCCCCAGGTGGCAGACTTCTTCGACTTTTCCATATTCGATCACGACATCGGCGGCACGTGCTAAGGTACTGGTCGCTTGTCCGGTGATCGCGACCAGCGGGATCGAGGCCTTGTGCAAACTCGGAAGGATCTGAAGAAGTTCGTCAGTCTCGCCGCTATTGGAGAGGGCTAGCACGACGTCATCAGGACCGATCCGGCCCAGGTCGCCATGCATCGCTTCTGCAGGATGGAGGAAATGAGAGCGGGTCCCGGTGCTCGCGAGGGATGCAGAAATCTTTTGCCCAATCCAACCGGCTTTACCCATACCTGTAACGATCACCGCGCCGCGGCACTGGAGCAGCAATTCAACGGCATCGGCGAATCCTAGTGGCAGATTGCGGGCGAGCCGAGCGAGCGACTCGCTTTCCGCGGTCAGAATCTCGCCACCAGCGCGCAATCGCTCGAAAGGTGTTTCCAGCTTCCCAGTTGGACTTAGTTTCTTGGCTGCAGAGCTCATCTTAGGCCGCCTCCTGCATTTCAGATTCGCGCAATGCCCGGTAAGTTTCGCACCGCCGCATCAGTTCGTCATGAGTGCCACAATCAACCGCGCGACCATCAGCCATCACCAAAATCTTGTCGACCAATTCAAGCGTCGACAACCGATGCGTGATGATGACCGTTGTGCGTCCCTTAATGAATTCTTTGAGGGCTTGATGGATGAGCAACTCGCTTTGTGGATCGATTTGACTGGTCGCCTCATCCAGCAGCAGAATAGCCGGGTCTTTCAGAATCGCACGAGCCAAAGTCAACCGCTGACGTTGGCCGCCGGAGAGACGCCCACCGTGTTCGCCGACATCGGTGTCGTAACCATGAGCCAGCTCTTGAATGAAGCCATCCGCGTGAGCCTTTCGTGCGGCGGAAATCACTTCGACTTGCGAGGCATTTGGCGTGCCGTAGCGAATATTATTCCCAATCGTGTCGGCAAACAGCATCGCCGTTTGAGTGACATAGCCAATGCTCTTTCTCAAATGCTTGAGCCCCAGCTCTCGAGAATCGATTCCGTTGATTCGGATACTTCCCTGATGGGGGTCGAAGAATCGCGGGACAAGATTAACGAGCGTGCTCTTGCCGCAACCATTTGGGCCGATGATGGCGAGTGATGTGCCGGCGGGGATTTTTACGGAAAGTCCCTTAAGCACTTCTTTATCCGCTTCGTAACCGAACCGAACGTTATCGAGTTCAAGCGAGAGCGGACCGCTGGGGAAAGCCACGGAGGAGTCTGGATTGCCAATCGCGGGTTGCTGGTCGATTAGCGGATAGACTCGGTCGGCGGCGACCTGTCCGGCTTGCAACGTTCCGTAAACGTCAGACATTTTTCTTAGGGGGTCCGCGACGCCGCAGAGAAATGCGAAAAAGGTCATTACCTCTCCGAATTTCATCGGTGTTGCTGAGATGGGAACCCCAAACAGCGAGGTCTCTCCCTTAATCACGAGATAACCACCGGCGAGAACGGCCAAGCCGATAATGCTAAGTCCGAGCAGTTCGTTGTTGATCCGGGCGAGGGCGCCGTAAAGGGAGATTTTCATGCCGCGTTTGTAGACATCTTTCGAAACGACCTCGAACCGAGCCCGTTCGTGAGACTCCATGGTGAAAGCGCGAACAATTCGCGAATAGGTCAGCGCTTGGTAGAGTCGATTCAGCAATTTAGCGGACTCTTCCATCGCCCGTCGGTTGGCCCGCTTCGTGCTGCGAGCGAGCACCAGCATCAAGACCACAGCGAATGGCACCACCAAGAGCGAAATGACGAGCAGTCGCCAGTTGATCCAAGCGGCGCAGCCAAGACAGGCGAGCATCTTCAGCGGTTCGCGAAGCGTCTTTCCGAAGAGGTTGGTGATCGCTTGCCCGATCAACCCCGTCTCACCGCGAATTCGATTGACCAAGTCTCCAGTCCCCTGAACGCCCAGTTCATGGCTCTCCATGCTGAGCACATTCCGAAAGACTTGATTTTGCAAGTCGAGGATCGTCCTTTGTCCCACGCGGGCAACGAGGATCATGTTCCCCATCAGAAACAGGCCACGAAAGAAGGTCGCGACGAGCAGAAAGCCGATGATTAACGTCAGCGTCTGAAATGCGTCTTTGGGCGTGTACTTTTGCAACCAAGGAAGCAGCTTTTCAGTCGACTCGATGCGGCTAAGTTGCAAGTCGCGCTCGGAAACCTTGCGAGACAAATCCTTGTCGATATTTGCCGACGGATCAGCCTGCGACTGACTTGCTTTAAGATCGGCAATCGACTTGTCGAGCTTAGCAACTTCGGCTTGAGAATCGGCGATTCGTTGTTCAGCCCACTCGATTAGCGTCTTTCCGTTGAGCACGACCTCAACGAAGGGGTAGACCCCGCCAAGGTTGGCTCCCCAACAGATCGCGACGCCGATCGAGCAGAGAAAAGAACCGAGAATTGACCAGCGATAAGTCAGCGCCTGCCGAAGTGCACGCGTAAGATTTTTCATTTTCCGTCCAGCTTCCATGCCAGGACGATTCCCGAAATGGGAATCCGCCGGATAAAAATGTAATCCGCGGGGGAGCGGAGCAACAAGTTCAGTTTTTCAGCACCGCCTGTGTGGCTCGGTTCCTGTCGTTGCGAGTCAGCAATGACCGAAACCAGTGCTAGCACCCAACTCGCAAGACCGTAGAGCGATTGCCCCAATCGCTCAGAAGTTCACGAAGATAATCCTCACAAGCCGCCGAGAAGTTGAGGGCAAATGCTCTACAATCGTTTCCCCAAAGCCGACCGGCGAGGCGATGCACAAATACGCTCTGATAAGCAAATCAGGCGGTTTTCTCTCCTGCTCTACTGATCTCCGCTCTACTCTCTCGCGCAGCGAGGCTTACTTTCCGCCGCTGCCTTCGCCGGCTTGCTCCTTAGCTGGCTGGATTTCCGGCTTGAGGACCAGCAATACGGGCGTGTCGAGCGGCGGAATTTTCTCGGAATTCGCCTCAAACAGCAACCCACCTGCTTCGGCGGTGCTGGGGATCGGAAGATCGATCATGGCTGATGAAAAATTGGAGAGGCAAATAAGCTCACCGCCGTTGGCGGCGTACAACTCGCGACCATCCGCGTCGGTGATAAACTTACTTCCGCCAAAGACCCAATCGATCTTGAGCGGGCTCCCGTCGGACACCAGCTTCACCATCTCTTTCGCATTTCGCTTGACGAATTCGTTCTTCTCATCGTAGTACCAGCATTCCACTTGGACTTTTGGTCCCTCGGCTGGTTTGTATTCAGGCTCCCACTGAACTGTTCTGCCGGGGTTGGCGCCGATTAGAAGCAAAGCTTGATGCACGTACATTGCGATCGAATAGGTTGCGACCACCGATTCGTGTTCCTTCATCCCTTTCGGGCAGGCGAACATTTCGAGTAGGCCTCTGGTAAGACAGATTCTTCCCGAGACGATCACCAGTTTTTCCTGATTGTCGATCCAGATCTCTTCTTTTTCGCTTAACCGTTTCCAGTTAGCGGGAATCTGAAAGGGAAACTTTCGCTCGGGTTGCTCATTTGGAAGAAAACCGGGAGCGTCTTCCTCCTTTTTCGGTTCAGAGCCAGCTTGAGCAGATGGTGGTTCCTGCGTTGGCGAGGCTGCTGGTGCCGCTGCTGCGTTTTGGTCTTGCTTCGCAGGCTCAACTGGAGTCGGCTTGGCCGGTTCCTGTTTTGGCTCCTGCTTTTGTTCGGCTACCTTTATTGGCGAGGCTTCCCGTTTAGTTGGCTCGCCGCTGGCTTGATTTGACTTCTGGTTCTTGTTCGGTGAGGCGGCCGGCGCCGAGGCTGATTTGGGCGGCGATGTTTCAGCTGGTCGACTGCGATCGCAGCTGGCGAATAAGATGACGAGCGGAATAAGTCCGATTGCGAAGAGAAGTCGGAGTATTCGATCGTTGCGCGTCATGCCTTGACATCCTGAAAAGTTGGTTTCGAATCGCAGCTCGGTAGTCTGCTAATCATAGAGTCGCAGCGGGGGCGAGTTAACCTCCGGTTAGCGAATCCGTGCTAACTTTCGCCAGAAGCTGTGAAAAAAGGAGAACAGCCGAACCGGGGGCGAGGTCGGGAGACCTGCGCCGAGCGCAGAGTTTTTTCGAGCTGCCGAACCGGGGGCTGGTGCGAAGACCCGGTTGACGGAGAGAAGCGATAGCCGGCTTGGATCGGGTGGCACGTACTCGAGGCTTTGCGAAGGGCGTGGGAAAGTTCAGGTTGGCTGACCATCATTATATGGCTCTTCTGGCCAACGGCCTTTAAGCCTCCAGCCCGGGGTAGAGAACGGAAAAAATCAGCAAGGTCGAAGCGAACGTCGCCCCCCAAAAAGAAGTTCTCGCAAATACGAAAACGGTTCATGGGGGCACGGGCGGTTCGACGCGGAACCCTATTCGAGCGCAAAGAGGAGACCGGAGGTCGAGGCATCGGCGAGGTCGGGAGACCTGCGCCGAGCGGAGGTCGGAAGACCTGCGCCAAGCGCAGAGTTTTTTCGCGCTGCCGAACCGGGGGCTGGCGCGAAGACCGGGCTGAGGAAGAAGAAAAACCCGGGGGCGGCTGGGAAGCGTTGGATGGCATTCCAGGTTGGAATGCTTGCCGCATTGAAAAACGTTTCGGAAACAGCCCTTTCGCGGCCCTCTTCCCCCCGGTCCACGTTCGGGGTTCGATGCTAAAATGGCGGGCTCTTTTCTGTCAAACCAACTCCAATGACGCGCCTCATGACGACCGAATCGAACAGCCGCCAGAAGAAGAAGCAAGACTCGGGGCGGAGCAAGCAGTCTACTGCCGGATCAGCTGACCAGTCTGAATCTAAACAGGTAAAAGGGAACTCGAGTGAAACGGGCAGTAAACCGGAGCCAATTGGCCAGCCGACGATCGGCAACGCTTTTCGCCGCTTGCCGAAGCGGTTAGTCGCCAGCTTCGGCGAGAAGGCCCGCTTCCTGTTTTGGGGGCTTCCAGCCTCTATCGCAGGGTCTGCCGCTGAAGAAACACTTGAAAAATTGCAAAGGGCGATCCAACGGGACGAGTGCTCCGCAGCGGTCGCAGCCACCGTCGCCGAGACGCTTGCCTCGGCACAAAGCTCGGCGACGGACACTTCTGCTTTGCATCTGGC
>JBJTQD010000270.1:0-1611 GCA_046075445.1 Planctomycetota bacterium | reverse complement strand
CGGTTACGCCCGCGCGATCGGTAATTCCGCTCGAGCTAGCCAACAGAAAGTCTATTTGGCAGAAACGAAAGCCTCAATAGCGGGACCCCCATCTTAAAGGGAAAAACCTAAAAATTCTGAAATTCGAAAAAACAGTCTCTGGCAGTCGGTCTTTCACGGTTTCCTAAAAAACTCGACTCACCTGCGAGAATTTCGAAAAAACACCTGTTTTTAGGCCTTTTGACGAAACCGACGGTACTTTCATCTGGCTGCCACGCTATTAAAAACGTTCGGAACAGAGGATTATTAGGAATTCCAAGACCAAATCCCCCCGCTCCATTTGCCCATGGCCTCTTCGCTGCACGCTTTTGATTTTCTCCAGAACAGCGACACGCTTCCCAAGAGCGGTGTTTGCATTCTGTATGGCGACCAGCGATTTCTGATGATTGAAGTCCTGCACCAAATGCAGCGAGGCGGTGGCGGCGATGAAGAACTACAAGTTGTCCGCTTCAACGCCAGCCAAGTCCTTTGGGCAGACCTGATCGATGAACTCGACACGCAGTCGCTTTTCATGAGCAGCGGCCCCAAACTGGTAGTCCTCGACGATGCCGATTCTTTTATCTCTGAGTATCGAGACAAGCTGGAGGGGTTGGCCCAGAGAAAGAATTTGACCGGACTCCTTGTGCTGATGTCGGTCAAATCGACCGCTGGCACAAAACTGCATCGCTACGTCAATGAAAGCGGCTTGATCGTCGAATGCAACCTGCCGACGACTTCCGGCGGTGGCGGCAAACGAGTCGACGATAGCCGCCTTAGCAAGTGGATTATCGCCCGCGCCAAACAGCAGCACGGCTTTACGCTGGCCCCCGACGCCGCGAACCTGCTGAAAGAATTGTGCAGCAATGAACTGGGCCGAATCGATCAGGAACTCGCGAAGCTCGCGCTGATTATCCCAGCAGGCCAGAGCGCAAATCAGGAAACCGTCCGCAAAGTGGTCGGCGGCTGGCGAACCGAAACAATGTGGTTGGCGATCGATACGGCAGTAGATGGCGACGCCGCGTCAAGCTTGAAGATGCTCGACAAACTGTTTCGTAATGAAGAATCGCCGCTTGCTTTGTTTGGCCAGATCGGTTGGTCGCTGCGTCGCTATGTGCAAGCGTACCAGCTATTGGAGAACGCTCGGCTGTCGGGCACCCGACTCGACCGCCGCGAAGCTTTGCTTAAGGCTGGTTTTAAAACCTACGGTGATGAATTGCAGCGGGCTGAAGCTCGAATGCAGCGACTGGGCGGGTCCAAGCTTCAGCAACTGGGGGACTGGTTGCTCGCCGCCGACCAGCAACTGAAGGGGTCGCATTCCCACGAGAGCCGCGGGAGATTGGTTCTGGAGAAGCTGGTTTTCTTCCTCGCCGACCCGCGCCGCATTCCAACGAGAAAAGCCGCTGCGATCGGTTAAGAGAAACTTCTGTCCAATCGTTTAGCCCGTAGCCAACGGCGAGGCGAAGCGCAAGTGGGGGCCGCCTTCAAGTTAGCCCGCCTCTTCTCCCGAGCGTCCGGATCGTCTCTTCCTCAGCCGGTTCCTCGAGCCAGCCCCCGGTTCGGAATTAGTTAGCGGTTTGCCTGTCGCCAGCTAAT
>JBJTQD010000269.1:0-13078 GCA_046075445.1 Planctomycetota bacterium | reverse complement strand
CCGAAACGTCTTTGCCGGCATCAAGGCCGCCTACGATCCGGAAAAGTTGGTTGGGCGTTTGGTGATCGTCGTCGCCAACCTCAAGCCACGGCAGATGAAGTTCGGCTTGAGCGAAGGCATGGTTTGCGCTTCGGGCGGCGGCGGGACGGAAGTTTACTTGCTCAGTCCCGACAGCGGCGCGGTACCCGGTCAGCGCGTGCACTAAGTTCGTGCTGTTCGCGACGGTCGCTGGGAGAGCCAGCGGCAGTCGCCGACTCGGTGGCGGAACCAAAATGTTTTGCCCCTTCATCTTGCGGGCTCGCAACGCAGAGAGTGGCGTCTATGGGCTGCGTGCGGTGACGCTTGCGGCATTTGAACTTAGACAAGCCGCAAGAAAATGCTGCTAGAATGCAGCTTCTTTGATGCCGCCAGGAATTGAGTCACAGCGTGGGACTCTTCGCTGCTGCGTTCGCTCTACCTCTTCGAAAGAATCCATCCGTGAGTAGACTCTTCGTTTTTTGTGCAGTCGTAGCGCTGTTTGCTGCGCAGGGAGCAGCACTAGGCCAAGGCAAGCGACAAGCTCCGAGCATTCCCGATTTCACTCAAGGCGACAAGGTACCCGATAACGCGCGGCACGACTGGAATCTCGGTCCTACGGGGCTTCGCGGCTGGATGTTTTGCGACAAGTTGGTGACGAAGGACGCGCGACAGGTTCTCGTAACAAAGCTCGACAAAGGCTCTCCTGCTGATGGCATCGTCCGAGTTGGAGATGTGATTCTGGGAGTCGGCGGACAGCCCTTCTCATTTGACCCGCGGACGGAATTGGGCAAAGCGATCACCCAAGCCGAATCGGACGTTGGCGGAGGAAAGCTAACTTTGACGCGGTGGCGAGAGGGGGAGACGAAGGAGGTGGTTGTCGAACTGCCAGTTCTCGGGAGTTATAGCGCGACAGCGCCCTTTGATTGCCCTAAATCTCGGCTCGTTTTCGAGCGCGGCTGCGAAGCACTGGCCGCACGGATAGCCGATCCAGCTTACCGCGAGGGCAGAAACCTCGACCCGATTCCTCGCTCGCTCAACGCGCTCGCACTCCTCGCCAGCGGAAACGACGAATACCTGCCAATGGTTAAACGAGAAGCGGAGTGGGCTGCTCAGTTCACTTCCTCCGGGATGCAAACGTGGCATTATGGTTACTGCATCATGTTGCTGTCGGAATACATCATGGCAACAGGCGACCAGTCCGTAATGCCGGGCTTGCGGCGCCTAGCTCTGGAAGCAGCCAAGGGGCAAAGCGCGGTCGGCTCTTGGGGCCATGGGTTCGCGAAACCCGATGGACGACTCGGTGGATACGGAATGATGAACGCCCCGGGTTTGCCCCTGACCATTTCTCTCGTACTGGCCCGCGAAGCTGGGGTTAATGACCCGGAAGTGGCTCAGGCGATCGAACTGAGCGCGCGGTTATTGAGGTTCTACATCGGGAAGGGCGCGGTTCCCTACGGCGACCACCATGCTTGGATTGAAACTCATGAAGACAATGGCAAGTGCGGGATGGCCGCGGTGCTGTTCAATCTGCTGGGAGAACAGGCCGGAGCCGAATTCTTTTCCCGGATGAGTGTGGCTTCGCATGGAGCAGAACGAGACTGCGGTCACACCGGGAATTTTTTCAATCTCACTTGGGCGATGCCCGGAGTAGTCCAGTCCGGACCTAACGCGACAGGCGCTTGGATGCAGGAGTTTGGCGGCTGGTACTTCGATCTGGCTCGGCGCTGGGATGGAACTTACCTCCATCAAGGCCCGCCGGAACCAGATCGCGACAGCTACGGGGGATGGGACAGCACGGGGGCTTACTTGCTGGCCTATGCGATGCCGCTGAAGAAGATCATGCTCACTGGAAAGCGGCCGAGTGTTGCTCCGCAGATCGACGCGGTTGCGGCTAAGTCGCTGATCGTCGATGGCCGTGGTTGGGATAACAAAGACCGAACCAGCGTCTACGATGCTTTTACGACTTCAGAGCTCCTGGAGCGGCTCGGCAGTTGGTCGCCGATTGTTCGCGAGCGAGCCGCGATGGCACTGGCTCGACGCGGAGAGGCTCCGATTCCGGAACTGCTCGAAATGCTCGCCAACCCGTCGCTAGAGTCGAAGTATGGTGCTTGCCAAGCGTTGATTGAGCTGAAAAAACGTGGGGCGGCGGCCGTTGAGCCTCTTCAAAAGCTGTTGGCGGAGAAAGACCTTTGGCTGCGAATCAAAGCAGCCGAGGCGTTAGCCAGTATCGGCGAGCCGGCGATGCAAACCGTTCCGCAGCTACTGGAGCTTTTGGCGACAGTCGATCCGCAATCCGATCCGCGTGGCATGCAGCAGCGGTACCTTACATTCGCGCTGTTTGACAATGGGAGCGGCATGCTCAGCCGCTCGCTGGAGGGCATTGATCGGGAATCGCTGTACAAAGCTGTTCGGGCCGGACTGAAAAATCAAGATGGTCGCGCTCGCGGCAGTATCGGTTCGGTCTACCGCAATCTGACTGCGGCAGAGATTCAGCCGCTGCTTCCGGCTATCTATCAGGCGATTGTGGAACCTGCGCCAAGCGGTGAAATGTTCGCCGATTCGATTCGAGTGGAAGGACTTCGTTTGCTCGCCAAACATCGAATCGCTGAAGGGATGCCCGCCTGCGTCAAGTACACCCGTGACCAGAACCCTTGGTCGAGTGAAAATCGGACGCCTGAACTGATGAAGATCCTGCTGAGCTATGGAGCGAACGCCAAGACAGTTATTCCTGAGCTGAACAAGATCGCCGATTACTTCGAAAACGATGAACCCGATTTCCCTCGCGAGTTGGGGCGGAAAAAAGCACAGTCGGTTCGCGATACGATTGCTGAAATCGAAGCTGCGACCTCCGCTCCAGACCTCGTGCCGATCGACTCTTTGCAGCTTAAGTAGTCTGGCAAAAAAGGTCAGTTGTTTCGCGACTGGCAGTACCTGCGCGTTTGTTGTTAATTCACTTGCGTGTTTGGGCGAAGAATTTCCGGCGGTTGATTGGAAGGTCGCCTCGGCCTCGGCCAAATCCCAGTCCAAAAGGGGCTCTTCTCAGGCAATGGCGACATACTGAAAATAAAGATTCCCTCTGTTCACCTCCTTTCCAGCCTTGAGTTCGCGGTCATGTCGCTCTTTTCTCGACTTGCCGATCGCTTGATCCTTTGCCCGACGACAGAGCCGATCGATCCGGAGGATCGCGTGCGCGAGGTCCTGCGTGGCTCGGGCTGGCAATGCGAGCTCTGGGGGAAACGCTGGGAGCCCAAATGGCAGGGGCTGGAGCAGGGGAGAGGTGCGGACCGGAACGCAGTGGCTTCGGCGGTTGCAGTGGAGCAAGCGAGAAAGCGATTAGCTGAGCAGCTAACGCGAACATCGCCGCAGGAGTGGGCCGTGCTGAAGTTTCCAGGGACTGGGGGCCGAGCCGAAAGAGCGGGACCGCATCCGCTGGAGCTTTGGCCCAATGCCTCGGGTGAAGTCTGGGCCGTCAATCCGCCGGGCTACGGAACGAGCGGCGGGACCGCGGCGGTTCGTTTCATGCCCGAGGTGGCGGCGGCGAGCTGGGAGTTTGTTCGACGGCGGCATCCGAGATTGCAATCGTTGCTGGTCGGCAACAGCCTTGGCGGAACCAGCGCCCTGCACTTGGCCGCGCGGCACGAAGTCTCCGCTCTCTTCCTCCGCAATCCGCCGCCGATTCACCAGCTGATCCGGAGCCGTCCGCGCTACAACTGGTGGAATCTGGGAGCCGCTCGCTGGATTGCTGCCGAGTTTCCCGCGAGCTTTGACGCCGTGGCCAACGCAGCCCGTTGCCGCGCCCCCGCGCTGTTCGTTCAGTCGGAACGCGATCGGCTGGTTCCCGTCCGCTACCAACAAGAGATCATCGACGCCTACGCCGGACCTAAAAGAGTGTTTGTCATCAGTGGCGCCGGCCACCACGAGTCGCTGACGGACGATCAGCTGCCCGCTTATCTCGAGGCGCTGGAGTGGTTGCGAGCCGCGGCTTCGATCTGAGCGGCTAGTCCGGCATCAAAACAGCAGAGCGAAATTTCGCGCGACCCGAGCACGGCGTCACGCTGCTGGACTTCCTTAAGCCGCTCGATTTCCCCCGCGAGTTGCTCGGCGGTTTTCGCGACGTACGGTGCGAGCGCGGCGTCGACTTGCTCGAGCTCGCGCCGCCAAGACCTCAGATTTGAGTTGGAGCCACGCGTCGCGAGCAGTTGCCGTTTCGCTGCGACCCAATTCGCAGCAGCTGCGCTGTCGGACGGGCTGAGGTGCTGTTCGGGGTGGTACTTCAGCTCGCGCCGGAGCACCTCATGCCGCACCACATCGGCAGCCGTCGTCGGCCGCTCGTGACCCGGTAACCGAACTGTTGCCGTCAGCGTCATGAAGACTGGCAGCGGCATCCCGAAAAATTGTTGGCCGATTTCATTCGTCAACTCGTCGTACTTCGCGCCGCCAATCCCGTGCAGGAACAGGTCGCAGGCGAGCACGCGGGAGAATAGCGTCGTCGTTAGAGCTCGCGTGCGAATGCAGATTGGACCCTGCAGAAGCTCCTGCAGTTGCTCGGTCAGCCGCAGCTTGTCGAGCTTCACGTTCCAGCCATCGCGGTCGCTTAGCTCCAGCTGTTCGCCGAATGACTGCACGAAGAGCCGTTGCCGACGGGGCTTGGCCGCAGAGTAAACCCAGAAGGGAACCTCGCACCAATTGCCTTCAAGTGCCAGTGCAGGGACCGGGTGCGACTTGCTGCGGATTCGGTTGAGCCGGCGATACTCCTCCAGCGCCGAATTGTGAATCGTCCGAAGCTCTTTCGCCCGCAGTAGCAGTTCGGCGAGAAAACAGGCAAAAGCTTCGGTGCGACAGAGCTGACTTAGTGGGAGTTCCAGCGTTTGCCAGCCGAAATCGTTTTCTAGCTTGTGCCGAGCTGCGGCGAGTCCCAGTCCAAGGTTGCCGCGTAAGTCGCTGGGAAGTTCAGACCAATGTTCCCACAGCCGATGGACCAGCGGCGCCGCGACGAGGGGCTTGAGCAGCTGACCAAGTCGATGCGGAAACGAGCGGAAGGTCGACTCGTCAGTGAGCCGGCTGAGCTCGAACGGCACGTTATCGCCGGGCTGGTCGTAGTGGCAGTTGGTGAAAGCGGCTCGTTCCTGATTAACGACGGGGACGGCGACTGCCGGCAGGCCGCAGAGGTCGTTATCGACGACCAGGTTGATTGGGGTGCCCATTCCATGCTGGCCGAGCGACGAGAGGGCGTAGTTCTTGAACCAAACGCCGGGATGGAACAGCCGCGGCTGGTGTCCCGAGAGAATGAGGCCTTGATCGTCCCAGCCCTCGAGGCTGACATCGCGGTACCGCCGCGTGTGCTGAAGTGCCAGTCGCGGTAGTTCGCTCAGCAGTTGCTCCCGAAGAGTCGCCAGTGAGCGACCGGCGAGTTCGATGTTCCAGCTTTTCAGCAGGCTCCGATTCGACTCGACCAATAGCCGCGCGTCGGCGAGCGCGGGCACCTGCAGGCTGTGACCATGTTCGGCCGGAGCCCGGACGGTGTGGCGTTCGAGTCGACGCACGAGCAGTTCCGAAGGAGCGTTAGCGGAGTTTGGCACAGTTCTTGGGGAGCGCGGCGAGGCTGCGTTCCAGGACATCGAGGTAGTATTTCAGCCGGGTGTCCCCGTTGTCGAGTTGGCCGCCGAACGATCGGGACTCGTCGAGGTAAATCAGCGGTACGGGGAACTCAACGATTTCAAACGAGTGGCAAGCGGCTTGGACCCAGAATTCCAGCGGCATGGCATAGCCGGTCTCGGTCAGCCGCATCTGCGGTAGCGAGTCGACTTTGTAGGCTTTGAAGCCACAGAAGGAGTCGGTCAGATTCAGCCCGAGCCGAGCGTTGAGTACTTGAGTGATGTGGTGGTTGATTCGGCGTCGCTCGATCGGAACTGGTGTGTTGCTACCGAACTGTTCGAGGTAGCGGCTGCCGGAAATCAGATCGGCTCCGGTCCGCTCGTACTCGGCGACGAACTCGCGGATCCGCTGGGGCTCATGTTGGCCATCGCAGTCGATGGTAATCAGCAGTTCATACCCGTGCGTCACGGCGTAATCGAATGCGGTGATTAAAGCCGCGCCGTAACCGCGGTTGGGGTCGTGAGTGACGAGCTGGATGTCACGGCGGTGCTCCAGCAATTCAGAAGTGCCGTCAGTGGAGCCGTCGTCAACGACAAGTACATCGTCGGCGTATCGGACGACCTCGTCGAGGACGCGATTGACGTTTTTCAGTTCGTTGTAAACCGGAAGAGCGGTCAAAAAGCGATTCATAGGCGGGGCACCAATCAGTGGAGGGCGCGGCTAGTCAGCGGAATAGGAACTACGGGCTGAACGCGTGAACGGTTCGTCCGGAGGAGAGAAACCGCGAAGCCGACAGGGAGGACAACCGCCCGGTCCGGCTTGGGTGTGGCTTTTCGAGGTTAAATCAGAACCACCGGCCCATTCTAAAAGCCGGTTTTCGAGGGTCAATCAAAACCACGCCAAAGGCGTCTCGATTGCGACTCGACACCCGGGATAATCTGCATATCCGGGGTAGATTACGGAGGGGAACCACTAACGAGCACTAATGGGAAGAGGAATGAGGAAGGGAACCACTGACGAACACTAATGAAAGAGAAAAATGAAAGCAGGGGAGGTGGGGGGAGGGAGTGTCGAGGAGTTTGGCTGGTCAGACTGGTGTGTTGCGGCGTGTAGCGGGAACCGGGATGCGAACAGTGTTCGCTGACCGAGAAAGGTTTCCCTCGCGGTACTTCCTCCGAATACCTTTTTCATTTTCCTCTTTGATTAGTGTTCATTAGTGGTTCTCTGTCTTGGTTTTCATTTCCTTCTTGATTAGCGCGAATTAGTGGTTAAACGATTTGCAGGGGATCGCTCTCGCGGCGGCTGGGCCAGACTTGAGCCGACGGGAACTGCTCGGCGATTCGCTCAGCCATTTGTTCCACACCGAAGCGTTCGCTGGCATAGTGGCCGACGAGGATGAGAGCGATGTTGCGCGCGCGGGCTTCGAGACAGTCGTGGAAACTCGCTTCGCCGGTCAGCAGCGCGTCGCAGCCCGCGTCGGCTGCGGCACCGACAAACGAACCGCCACTGCCGCAAGCCGAACCGCAGCGGGTGATGATCCGATCGGGCTGGCCGACAAACTGCACGCAGGGGATGTCGTAAATCGTCTTCACGCGAGCCGCGAATTCACTGAGTGAAGTGGGAGAAGGGAGATCGCCCGCGCGGCCGGCTCCCAGTCCCTCCGGATCCCCGGGCTTGGGTAGCAGCGGCCGGATACCGGCGCAGTTCAGCCGCTCAAGGGCCAGCTGGTTGATGCCTTCCGCCGCAGAATCGAAAGCTGTATGCGGGCTGTAGATGGCGATCCCGGCTTGGGCCAGCTGCCACAGTAGCCGCGTCGGCGTTAGCTCTGTCGTCAGCCGCTTGAAAGAATGAAAAGGAAGCGGATGGTGCGAGACGATCAGCTGGACTTGCTCCTCGATCGCCTCGTCGGCTGATTCGGGCGTGACGGTTAGACAGGTCATGATTCGCGCTGCCGGAGCTAAGTCGTTGCCGACTAACAAGCCGACGTTGTCCCAGGTCTCAGCGAGGCGAAGCGGATAGATTGCCCGCAGGTAATCGCTGACTTCGCGAATCGTTGGAGCAGAAGAGTTGTTTGGCATCGGAGGATTCACTTTGGGTGTGGATTGGAAGAGCTGCAGTATTTTCGGTTTGAACGACGCGGCTGGGAATTGGGGGTGGGGCTCACTGCGCGGGGTCGGAAGGTCGGTAAACGCAGTGACGCAGAGAACACGGAGGGAGGGTTTGGGACGTGAGAGTTGGGTGAGAATAGTCGTGGGGTGCTGAACGATTGGGGATGGAAGGTTTACAATGTTGCGAAATGCGAAGTATTTAAAGGATAGTGCTTGTGCTGGAATTAAAGAAAGCTGTCTCGCTGGAGAGTTTGCGGCTGCCGTTTCGCGCAGCGCTGGAGGCGGCGGCTGGGATTGGGGCTCAAGCCGTTGAGATCAACGCGCGGACGATGCTGCGGCCGCAAGAACTCAGCCGCACGGGGGTGCGACAGATTCGGAAATGGCTGGACGATTTTCGGCTCAAAGTGGCCGCGATCAACTATCCAACGCGGAGGAGCCTGGGCGATCCGAATGATCTCGACAGGCGGCTGGATGGAATTCGCTCCGCAATGGGTATGGCGAACGATCTCGGCTGCCGTGTGGTCTCCAATCAGATTGGGCGAATCCCGGAGGAGGAAGACCTCCGCGGCACACTGGTTGCGGCGCTCTCCGATCTTTCCTCGCACAGCCTCAAGATTGGGGCTTGGTTGGCCGTGCGGACCGGGCCGGATGCGGGACCGCGTTTGGAAGAGCTGCTCAAACAATTGCCTCACGAAGCGGTCGGGGTCGATTTCGATCCGGCTGAGCTGATTCTCTACGGGCACAGTCCGACCGAGGCGATGCAGGCTTTAGCTGCGCGGGTCACGCACTTTCGCGCTCGCGATGGTGTGCGCGATTTGTCGCTGGGGCGCGGTGTGGAAGTGCAACTGGGACGTGGCTCGGTCGATTTCCCGCAGCTCCTGGCGCTGCTGGAGGAGCGGAGTTATCAAGGCTATTTGACCGTCGAGCGGCGCGAGACCAGCGGCAATGCACTGGGAGAATGCGCTCAGGCTTTGGAATTTCTAAGCAACCTGTTTGCGTAGTAGCGATCGTAGAACGCTTGTCCCCAATCGCTCGAAACCAGGATTAGGCCGCCGGATCGCCAATTGCTGGTTTGGTTCACGGAATCAAATGGGTCAGGTTTCTTTGATGGACGCTTTGGGGAATCCAACGCGTTTGCGGCCACCCCTTATGATACTGTCACCGCGTGATCCGCCTGTTTCACGAACGCGTTTTGTTTGGGCCTGCTGGTTCTCAGGTATCCAGGAATGCCATTGCATAACCGGGTCGCTTTATCGATCAAAGAGGCCTGACCCCTTTGATTCCTCGATCGCACTGACGCCATGGAGCTCGAGGCCAAAGAGATGATAGGATCGGGGGGCCCGGGCTGGGGCCGAAACCAAACGGTATCCCCGACCTTACGAAAGGTAATTTTGAAACCGGACCGACCCATTAAATTCGGATTGAGGTTGAGCAATGACCAAAGAGCCAATCCCGACGTGGTGCTTTGCCCTGGTGGTCGTCCGACGAGGCGATCAGTTTCTGATGGTGCAAGAGCGGGGCCATGGGCAGCGGTGGTATCTCCCCGCAGGACGACTCGAACAGGGTGAGACCTTCGTCGCCGGTGCTGAGCGCGAGACCTTGGAGGAGGCTGGTATCCCGATTCGCGTCACGGGCATTTTGAGAATAGAACACTCGCCGAGAACGAGTGGAGCCCGCCTGCGTGTTATTTTTCTTGGCGAACCGGCCGACCAGACGCCGCTCAAGAGTGTGCCCGATGACGAATCACTGGGAGCGGCATGGGTGCGGCTCGATCAACTGCATGATTTTCCGTTGCGTGGTGAAGAGGTAAGGGAGTTGTTCACCTATGTGCAAACGGGGGGAACCATATTTCCGCCAAAGCTACTGCAATTCGAGGGCTATCCCTATTTTTAATCGTGCGGTAAGTGTGGCAGCTGAGAGGGCTGAGGAATCAAAGGGGTCAGGGTGTGCCGGGATAAAACCTGTTTGGAATAGAGAATGAAAGTATCTTACGAAGAAGGTTTAGCCAACTACTTCGGCCTTCAGCGGAGGGGCGGAACGGGCGACCGTTTAGTCCTGAGCGTCCGTGCGAAGGGTAACGCAGGCCAGCTATTGAGCTCCGAAATCACCTTTGATTCGTTCAACACGCCGATCGAGGCCAACTCCGATCTCGACCCGGCACTTAACTACAAGATGAAGTCCATCGACGGGGCCGAAGTTGATCTCAACAGCTACAAAGGCAAAGTTGTTCTGGTCGTGAACGTGGCGAGCAAGTGTGGACTCACCGGGCAGTACAAGCAACTGCAGGAACTGCACGACAAGTACGCGGACAAGGGCTTGGTGATCCTTGGATTCCCCTGCAATCAGTACCTCGGACAGGAGCCGGGAAGCGAGGAGCAGATCAAGACCTTCTGCGAGACCAAGTACGGGGTCAAGTTCCCGATGTTTGCCAATGTCGACGTCAATGGTGATGGAGCCTGCGCCCTGTACAAGCAGTTGACCAGCCTTGAACTGCCGCCGGTTGGCAAGGGCGCGATTTCCTGGAACTTTGAAAAGTTCCTGCTCAATCGCGAAGGCCAGCCCATCGCCCGCTTTTCTCCCCGCACCAAGCCCGATGACGCCAAGGTGATTGAGGCGATTAAAATGGCACTGGGCAAGTAAGCAGCTTCAGGTGCCCATGCGAGTTTTGGAACCGCAAGTCATTTAGTAACTCTCAGGCCGGGCTATACGCCCGGCCTTTTTTCTTGGGTACCCAGCAAGGGCACCCGGTGTCCAGACATATCGCTGGCGAACGGAGAACCTTGGTCTTTTACAGGATAGGTAGCGGTCGCAATTCAGGCAGGCGCGCCAAGGAATAGCCAAGCAAGTTCACGCCACCAGCAATGAACCAGAAACCAAGCCGGCAAGAGAAATGGCTCGAGCGGTAAAGAGCCTAATTGAGGCCAAAGCGAACAGCTTAATCGCTGAACCAATCGCAATAACACGACCCCGACCGCAACCAAGGGAAGCGTTGGCCAGCCAACTGCCAAGCCCAGAATTAATCCGCCCACACTCCAAGTTGGTATTGAGGCGAGACTTGGAGTTGGCGTCTCCTGTAACTGTGACCAGCCGGTACCGCCGCGGTTAAGCAAGACTCCGGCAAGCCACCCGCTGGAAAGCCCGATTGCCCCGCTGACGAGGACTTTTCCGGTGAGGTTGATTGCCGGCCAAGACCACCAGCTTGGGGATGGTCCCCAACTGGCCGGATAAAGTTGACCATTGAACAGACACGGTGCTCCAGCCAGGAGACTGAGAATGGCGAGACTGCCCAGCGGCAAACGCTTGCCATCCAGTCGGGGAAGTGTGAGCACGATCAACAGGCAGAAAACGAGACAATGAAACAGATAAAGTCCCAGCAAGTCCCACTTGGTATAAAGCAGGACCCAGACAATTCCGGTAAACGGATTGATTGGTCGCAGGGGCAGATTGGCTCCTCCGCTAAGCAATTCCCTAAAGTAGAACACCAGAAAGAACAGTCCCGTGGCGATTTCAACCAGCGGATAGCGAAGCGAGATCGGCAGGTGGCAGGAGTGGCAGGCACCACCCAACTTCAACCAGCCCACGATTGGCAGATTGTCCCGAAAGCGAATTGCCTGTTGACAGCGCGGGCAGTGAGAGCGTTCCCAAATCACAGGTTTTCTTTGAGGAAGCCGGTAAACGAGCACATTCAAAAAGCTGCCAAAGCAGGCTCCCACCGAGAAAAAGATTCCTGCCACCACCAAGGCCACGGCAGCCTGAAGAAAGCTCTCGAAGGGACTCAACTCGTACAATTCAACTGGTCGTGTTTCCGCCTGTAGAGATTGGATGAGTGCCCAGCCGGGTGCAGCCAGCGCCACGATCCCGGCGGTAATGAGAACCGTGAACAAAATGGCTGAGATGATAGTGATCGACGGCCGAACAGTATTCATGATTTGCTCTCCGATGCGACGGGAGTGGCAGCCGGCGAATCTTGAGTTGGCTGGTCGTTCAACCGAAGCCTGTCGGAATGAACGAATGAGCTCGCGGGGAAAGGGGATAGCGAAAAAGGTGATGGCCGGAACCATGCAAAAGCAGTCAGTTCATCCAAAAGTACAACCACGAGTAGTCCGAAAAGGATTTTTGAGCAGCTGTCACCAGAGCTGGCCAGCGGCCAAAGGTCGAGCAGAAAATAAGCACCTGCCAGCAGTGGAGCCAGATGTTCCGTCAGCCCAATCCGCGATCGCGGCCACAATCGAAAGCAGATCCAAAATCCAACCAGCGTGAACTTGGCTTGGCCAACAGTGACGAGTGCAGCCAGGGCCAGCAACAGCGCCGTTCCAAAACAGAGCACCGCCAGCAATTGTCCCGGCCAACTGGAAGTTAAAAGGGAGCAAGACGCTTTTCCAGCTGCATGGGTTCCAAATCGGCTCCCGCATTCGCCATGGGGAACCAGTTCCGGATCGGGATAGCCTTTCACTTATTGGCCCTCCTCAATCGAGGAGGCTTGATTGCCGTGCCAGAGGAGGGAGCCCAAACGCAGGCACGCGAGCACACTCCAGCGCGCTGAGCAGTAACCTTTGCCCAGACGCGAAGGAGATATCGGGCGCGAGGTGGCAGGGGCTATCGTTGCGAGCCAGTTGAGGCGGCTTCCCAACACGGTTGCATTTAGACCATTTGGATCTAGACCATTTGGACGACGCGAGACAACCATTCCGGATGGCCTTGTCGAAGATGATTCCGGCTGGTCTGACCGAGGAAATCCTCATCTTGAAATCGATCGCTGTCAAGCGCCGCCTTCAATCCGGTAATCAGCCACCCCCTGTTTCGCCAGACAACTGAGACGTAGTCTCCGGACACAAAGCAGGCAAAGTTCTGCTTACCGGGACAAATTCAAATACAATGGCAATCTGGGTGCAGAACACACAATTCGCCGACATTTCGGAAGTCAGAGAGCCGGAATCAGGCCCAGAGGGAGAGATGGGAAAGAAGAAGAAACCAAAGCTGCAGGGACGGGGATCTGCAGCGGAGTCGGGAGAAATCCACGCAATCCTGAGGGGGGCGGGCTTGAAAGTGACCTTGGGGCGAATCGCAGTTTTTCAATTTCTGCTTCGACAAGACGCACCTCAGACTCATGCCGAGGTTGTCGCCGGCCTGCAGAAGCCAGCGCCGGATGGTTCAACCGTTTTTCGGGCGCTGAATGACCTTGCCGACGCAGGCCTGATTCGCCGACTGGAACTGGGGGATCATGCGTGGAGATACGAGGCCAGAATTCCCCATGCGGAGTCTGAGGCAAACGGGCTCGGGCATCCTCATTTCCTTTGTCTGGATTGCGGGGGAATCGTCTGCCTGGGGGCCGGCGATGTGCGGTGGCTGGCCCGATC
>JBJTQD010000268.1:0-5220 GCA_046075445.1 Planctomycetota bacterium | reverse complement strand
AATGAACGTCAGCAAATACAAAGCGAGCGTCGCAACCCAAAGCAGCGGGTGCGAGAGGACTTCGGTAGCGAGAAAAGTCGTCTCGCCAGTCAGCAGACTCGAGGGAACGAAGGCGAAGGCGATCCAGCTGAGCACATTTCCCCAAGTCGGCCGCGCGGCAGTGGCAGGTCCTGCTGCGAGGGAGGCCGATTCGGAATAGCGGGCCCGCATCAGAGCGGCGCAGGCGATAAAGCCGATGAGCAGCAGGGCTAGTCCCCAAGTCCAGAAGCGTCCTTGATCGGAGAGTCCGAGGTAGCGATTCATCACTAGGGGGTAGGCGGCCAGCGAGAGCATGCTGCCGAGATTGCTCGAGGCATACAGAAAAAAAGGATTCGCCGCATTGGGGTGATCGGTTTTCGAGAACCAGCTTTGCAGCAGCGGAGCCGAGGCCGAGACGACGAAGAAGGGGAGGCCGACTAGGCCGACGAGCAACTTGAGTAGAGGCCAAGTCGGATCGGCGCTGGTTGATGTGAACACGCGTTGGTCGGCGGGCAACAAGAACGGCGAGCCGTCGTTGGAGAAACCAATCCAGCCCAACCAGCCGATCGTCGCGGCGAAGAGAAGCAGATGGATAATCGATTGAGTGCGGTGGCCGAGCCACTTGATGGAGAAGTGTGCGTAGAGATAACCGGCCAAGAGGATCGCTTGGAAGAAGACGAGGCAAGTATTCCAAACGGCGGGCGATCCCCCGAGGACAGGAAGGAGCAAACGCCCGATCATCGGCTGGACCATGAACAGGAGCGCAGCGCTGACGAAGACGGAGGCAGTGAAGACGAAGACCATTGGAATTTCCCGTTTAACTCGGCGAGAGTGTTCCGAGGATCATCGGCAGGCAGACCGGCAGTAGCCGAAAAAACCGGTCGCGATTGATACGCTGCGGTCAGGTGGCAAGCGCAGAGGATTTTTCCCGGCCAGAAGAATCGTCGGGACCCGCACAGCTTCAAACTGAGGCTGGCGATTTGGTTCGCGTAGAGTGAAGCTTCGAATGGACTCCAGCGTGGAGGGCTAGATGATCCGAGCTAAAAATCGGCGGGTAGCGTCCATCGTAAATACGCGGCCCGCCAGCAAGGCAATTGAATCAAACGGTCCACCCAAAACAACGCGACCCCGCCGGACGATGTCCCGCGGGGTCGTGAGTGGACGGTACTTGACTCGAACAAGCGACCTCCACGATGTCAACGTGGCGCTCTAACCAACTGAGCTAACCGTCCGGTTAATTGAGCCTACCCTTGAAGGGAAGCCGCTAGGGAAAAGTATAGCAACCGGGTGCTTGGCTGGCTATCGGCAGTTGGTTTGCCGCGACTTGAGGCGGGGATTGGGAATGGGCAAGGTCGTTGGGCACGCCCGCGATAGGAGGGCGGTGCACTTGGGGACGAGACGTGATTCCGGGTTCCGAACCGGGGGCTGGCGCACAGCACCGACTGACGAACAGTGGGCACAACCCTCAAAATCCCGATTTTTTGGTTAGCTTTACGTCGCCGGAAAAGGCGGGCCTGCTTTGAGAAGAATGGCTGGGCGAAGAGGGCCTGTCAGGTCCTTTGGCAACTTGAGCGGAGCGCGTCGGCCGGCGGTGGCCCACTCGTGAAACAGGGGGCGAAAATTGCCAACTCCGAGTTGGACCCTTAAGATCCCCAAAGAGAACTGACTCAACGCTTGAAGAACTCTGACGGCTTGTTGCCGACGCTTGAGCCGACGATTAGCTCTCCGAATTGCGAAAACAGAGGAGTGGGGAAATGCGGCTTACAGTCTTGTTGGCGATGTTGGTCTGCGGTTGGTTGAGCACCGAAGTGAACGCTCAAAATGACAATCCCAAGGGTAATGCCAAAGGATCCCCGCAAGATGTCGAGCCGAAGCAAGCCGGAAAGGGTGCACGTGGTAACGCCCGCGGTAACAAGCCCGGCGCGCCGGGTGCAGCCGGTCTCCCCGGAGCTGCGGGTGGCGGTGGAGGTTTAGCCGGTGGCGGACTGCCCGGCTTTGATGCCAAGGCTTGGGCTCAGCAAATGATGCAGCAGTTTGATGCCGACGGCGACAAGAAACTAGACGAGACCGAACTGGCTGGTTGCATGGATGCTTTGGCTCAGAAAGTCATCGCGCAGCAAATGCAAATGATGAACGGCGGCGGATTTGGCGGCGGCGCCCAAGGAGGAGCGGGAGGCGCGGCGTTCGGTGGCGCTGGTGGAGCCGGCGGCGCAGGTGGACGCGCAGGCGGATCGGCCGGAGGTTTTGGTGGAGCTGGCGGTGGTGGCGGCGGTGGCGGTGGTCTTCCAGGATCGCCTGGCGCTCCTGGAAGTGGACGCGGCGGTCGAGGTGGACGCGGCGGTGCTGGAGGTGCTGGAGGCGCTGGTGGTGGTGCTGGAGGTGGTGCTGGCGGCGCGGGTGGTGGAGGTTAACTCGTCGCTTCTGTTTGAATTAATGCCGTGGTGAGTGGATGCGGTATCGCGATTTGTTCGGGGGATGCTGCGGGAGAGGTTGCGCGGAATTTCGCTTCTGACCCCCTCACCCTCCGACCCCCTCTACCCTAAGGGGGCGAGGGGGAGAAAGAGAGATCACGCTGCGCGTGGGCGAGGCCTTAAGAATCAGAGACCGTTTCAAATAACGCCGAAATTGAAAATCATTTCACGATTCGGAATTGAGAGCATTTGCAACGCGCAATTCAAAGTCGTTACACGATGCAGGGTACAAAGTCGTTACGCGACGCCGGGTTTAAAGCCGTTAGGCAACGAAGTGTCAGGCGTCGTTTCACGCGATGCGGTTTTGGAAATCGCTTCGCGCACTTTTACGAACGTAGATTGGCTGGGTTACACAGCAATCACTGTTGGCAGGTGCAACTCGCAGAGCTTTCCTCTACGGGTTTGCTTCGAGCTTGCTTTGAAGTCCAGCCAGCGATTCGCTGGCTTGGACTTTGGCTTTTGCCGAGCTTGGATTCCATTCGCGCAAGGAAATGGAATTCGTCGATCCGAGAATTTTGGCGCCGGCCAGATTAGCGAGGCCGTTGGCGTTAATCGCCGCGACCAAGTTGGAATTGGTTTTGCTTGCAGGCTGGGGCAGGGCTTGCATTTTCAGGCCGAGCACTAAGCCGGCGAGGTCGCCAGAACTGCTTCCCAAACCGTCATCGAGCACCGATTCACCAGCACAGCCCGGGCAGCAGCACTTGCCTTCGTGTGAGCCGAAGGGCATCGCGTCTTCGCTCCAGCCGCGCTGAGTCGCGGCGGCTTTGGCCAGCAGTCCGGCTGGTTCGAATTGCAATGCGCTCTCGCCGCTTGCGGGCTTCATGCCTTGCGGCGGCATTTCACCCGGAGGCAACACGATGGTGCCTGACTCAAGGGCGAGCCAGCCGACGATTTCCGGATTGTGAGCAATCTCCGCATCGAATGAGCGTTCCTCTTCAAGGAAGACAGTAGCCGAACGATTGGTCAATCCGTTATGCCGAACGGTTGCGTTATCGCCGCCAAAGTGGCTTTGCATTTGAGCGAAGAATCCGGGTCGCTGGGAGAAATTGGTCGTGAAATTAATCGTGTGATCGAGATGCGTGACCACATTCCCAGTCAGTCCGACTTCGAGGTCGATTCCATTGTTCGAAGCTTGACCTAATTCGATAGCGACCCAGCCGACGGTTTCCATCGCGTGGATTCGATCGGCCGCCTCTTCCTCTTGAATGCGAATTTCAAGTCCTTGTGTGCCAATATTCCGGTGGCGGGTTGTGACGGCAACGTTTTCGTTGATCGTCATCACTTGGGTAAGGACCACGGGAGCAGCCGTGAAGTTTCCAGTCCCGCCGAATGGGAGATTCGTCCAGCGATGATTGGCGTCCAGGCGACCTGCTTTGATCTTCGTGCCATCGGAGAGCGTGTAGGAGCCGGCTTCGATCACGAGGAAGCTGACATTCTCCTGGCCGTGGCGACCGTCGAGATATTCCCATTCATCGATTCGGGCTTCGAAACTGTTAGGCGTGACATTCCGCACCCTTACAGTGATCGGTTCACCACCCAGTCGCGTCGGGGTTCCCATGACGACGACTGGACTCTTGAAGTTGGACTGGAGAGTGACCTTTCTCCAAGTGCTGGTCAGCCCTGTGATTGTTCCCGACTCGGCCAATGTTAACGAGGGAAGTGGAATATCTGCGTCGATGGTATAAAAGCCGACGCTGCCGTACTGGGTGTAGTCGGCGTTTCCGGTTCCATCCACGGAAAGGTAATAGGTCCCGTTGGTGAGATTAACCGAGAAGCTGGCGTTGACATCGCTGAGCGGATTGCTGGTTGCGACCACGACGCCGGATGAGTTGTAAAGCGTGGCGACGATATCGAGGTTGGGGTTGCCGCGGAAGGCACGAATGTTGAAGGTTGTGAGTCCGTCTCCCGCATCGAACTTAAACATGTCGACGTCGGTGTTTTGAGAAATGAAACCGTAGGTTGAGACGGATCGTCCCGAACGCGGCAGGGCTGAAGCCGTTGCGATCGTGTTGCCAAAATCATCGGCTTTAAACTTTACTCCGTTTTGAGCTTTGGTGATGACGGCGTAATCATCTTCGGTGTTATCCGCTCCAGCGTATTCACCCTTGGACCACTGAACGAGATTCTTGCCGAAGGGAGCACCCATGATTGGTCCCCAACTGGTCGTCCCGGTTCCGACGCCCGGATGGTAGGCTTGACCGTTCAAACCGTCATGTCGCAGCCCGAAGGTGTGACCTGCTTCGTGGGAGACGGTCATGCCGCCGTTGTTAACGCCTTTGTTGAAAGCGAAGCAGGGTGTGTCATTGTTGGAACCAAAACTGTTGAGGTAGGCGACGCCACCGATGCCATCGCCAAAGCCGCCAGTCGCTTGAGTGTGGACGACTCGCATTCCAAAGACGGTATCGCTGGAGCTTGAACGAATCAGCGCATCGAGGGACGGTTCTTTGGTCGTGACGTTCAAGTCGAAAGACCCGAAGTCCTCGGCCACGTTTTGGAACAGCAACTGGAGTTCGATTAGCTCGGAATTTGCGAATGCGCTCGGATTGCCATCTCGGTCGTAAGCGGGGAACTGGATGTCGTGGCCCCAGTCGTTGTTAACAGAGCGGTACCCGTTGAAATCAAGATAGAGCGTTTTGGATGCACCGGGGTTAGTTGAAAGGTTGAAGGTTTCGGTCAGCGGATACGGTGCCTCAGCTGCGGGGTCTGGGTTGCCCAGCGTGAGCGTGCTGCC
>JBJTQD010000267.1:0-5560 GCA_046075445.1 Planctomycetota bacterium | reverse complement strand
CTTCTTTTTTTTCCGCGAGCTGACGACTTTTGAAGCTCGATATGGAATGTACCTTGCGCTGCATGTCTGGCTGGCTGGGCTCGGGGCGAACTGGTGTGCGGGAAAAATTGGAGCGAATCGGACGGGGAAGTTGATTGCGATGCTTTCCTACGGGCTGGCGGGGCCGGTGTTGTTTGCCGCCAACAATGTGATTTATCTCGTCAGCGCGGCGTGGCTGCCCTGGGGAGTCGGAGCGATTTGGAATTGGCGGCAGCCTCGGCAGCGATGGTCGGCGGTTGTCGGGGTCAGCATGTGCGCGGCGCTGATGATCCTCGGGGGCGACCCGCAGATGGCAGTGAACTTGCTTCTGATCGCCGGAGCTTGCTGGTTGGGGTGGAGCCGGAATAGCGGGTCGTCTGGAAGCTGGCAACGACGATTGGTGACCGTCGCGGCACAGTGGAGTTTGGCAGTGGTCGCGACAGCCGGTTTGGCCTTGGTTCAGCTTTTACCGACGGCCCAGGCGTCTCGGGAGAGCGAGCGAGCAGCCTACGAAGAGCCCCGCTCCGTGATCGAGTGGGTCAGCAAGAGTTGGCGCGAAGGGGAGGTTCAGCCGCTAGGTTCGATTTGGGCTGAGCCTGAGATTGGGACTCACGCCGCGGATGTGTATGAGTTCAGCCAACCGCCTTGGACGATTGGCGAGTTGATTTGGCCGGGATTTTCTGGTCGGCCCTATCCGGTATGGACGCATTGGTCGAGTTCGCTGCCGGGTGCCGGAAGAATGTGGCAGCCGAGTCTGTATCAGGGATTGTTGCCTTTAGCGCTGGCCCTGAGTGTCTTGCTGCGCCGAGAGGTTCGCTGGTTGGTTTGGATTGGAGCGTGCGCTGGGTTTGCTGCGGTGGGTTGGTATGGGCCGGTTTGGTTGGTCAACGAAGTTGGCATGGCAACAGGTTGGTGGGCACCGCTGGAAGGCGTGAATCGGGCAGCGGGTGGCGGTTACTGGATGTTGGCGAATTTTGTGCCGGGTTATTTCCTGTTTCGATATCCGGCCAAGTTAATGGTGCTGGTGTCACTTGTGGTCGCTTTGCTCGCGGGGTGGGCTTGGTCGCAGGCTGAGGCGCGGCGGTTGCAGCGAATTTTGTTGAGCCTTGCAGGGCTGGTTGCGAGCGTCCTCTTGGTTTCCCGCTTTTTCCCCTGGGAGCGGCTTGGCGGATGGTTGACGGGGGATGAACTCTTTGGGCCGTTTGATGTTTTTGTGTTTCAGGGACTTTTTTGGCTGGGTGGCGTACAGGCTTTAGTCGCCGCCTTGATCGGTTGGGTGATGTTGAGTGGCGAGTTTAGTCGCCACCGCTGGCTGCGTAGGTCTTTGTTTGTGGGCTTTATCTTGGCGTTCGATTTGGTATTGGCGAACTCCTGGTTGTTACCCGGTTTGAAGGCTGAGGCTCCGAGGCTGTCGGAAGACGATGCGATTTCTTCGGGTCGGCAGCTTTCTTGGCACCTTGGAACACCTCGGGAGGAAATGCTGCCGATCATTTGGATCGAGGATGAGATCCCGAAGAGCTGGAGTGAGGGGAGCTCAGCCAATCGGCTGCAGGAAATCGCGGTTGGCGGGCGAGCCGCATTTTGGCCGAGGCTGCACTGGGTACGAGAGGCGCGGGCATTGAACGGGCCTTCGACGATAGAGCCGCAGGGATGGAGGGAATATGTTGACGCGTTGTATTTGGACCCCCAGCGCGGGACGTATCGAAGTGGAGAGAATTATGATGCAAGCTGGATTTTCTTTTTGGGTGATCCGGTGCCCTTGAATACGGAGTCGAGGTATTGCCAGCAGAACGAATTCAAACTTTTTGCTGAAGAAAGTGAAGCTCAATTCGCCAGCCGGTGGTTATCGGGGCGGAATGATTCCTCAGGAGATTTTCTGAGAGTCTACGCGTTGTCACTATGGAACACAGGGGTCGGCATGAGAGTGAAACTTGATTATCCCGGGACGATTTTTTTGGCTCAGGCTTATGCGCCAGGATGGCGAGTAGATGGAAAAAATCTAGACGACGGCAGTCAGGTTGGGGGGGATTGTGTACCAGTAGCTAAATGGCTGAGGGGCTTTCGGCTGCCTGCTGGAAGTTATGCGATTGAATTTTCTTATACACCGCCGAACTTTTATCTGAGCATATATTGCTCCCTGATAAGCTGGTTTACAGGAGTCGTTTTTCTCGTATATCGCTGTCTTAAACATTGATTTGCGCGTTTTGGCACAGAGTTTGCGCAAAAATTGCACACCCCAAATATCACTGACCAGATTGACAGCCGCGCACCGTTTAACGAATATCTATCTATCAATAACAGTGTGTACGCGGTTGCGGGCCCGAAGCGAAACGGGTTTGAGTGAACGGATAACAGGTAGTGATTGCCTTGGGCATTCATCCTTCGCGTGACTGGAGTAGTCAGCCGGCGGCACGACATCAGGGAAGCCATTCCCGTCGATTCTCCTCTTCTTGAAAGGTTTGATTAATGGCCAAGCGGAAACACAACAAGTCATTGGCAATTCGTGAACACTACGAGCAAAATCCCGGTGACAAGCCAAAGGCGATTGTGGAAGCATTGAAGGCAAAGGGAATTCCAGCCGATGCGGCTTACGTCAGCATGATTCTGAGCAAGCTGCGCAAAAGTGGCGGTGGTGGCGGCAGCGGCGCCGAAGGTGCTGCACCAGCCAAGGCTGGTCGCAAGGGGAAGAAGCGTCGTGGACGTCCGGCTGGTTCGGGCAAGCAAGCGGTTGTTGCCGTTGTCAGCCGTCCGGCTGGCGGAAAGTTCGGCTTCGAAGAAGTGAGCTTGGCGAAGAAGTTGGTCAGCCAGATGGGCAGCGTCGCTGCAGCTAAGCAGTTGATCGACGCCTTGGCTTAAGTAAGAAGCATTAGTCGCGATCGGAACGGTTGAGTTCGAGCGCGCTAAAAAATTATTAGAAAAACAGAACCCTGCACTTCAAATGAAGTGACAGGGTTTTTGTTTTGGCTGGAATGAAATATCTGCTCTGGTCTTGTCAGGCCCGTAGATTGATTTTTCAAAGCGGGGTCAACTGGACGCGGAGGGCTCGGGCGTTGGCTCAGCAGTGGATTGCTGGTTATCCAGCGTCGCGATTGGAGTTGGCTCTGGAGGAGTTGGTTCGGGCGGAGTGGCGTCGCGAGGACGTGGCGGATGGAAATTGTGGAAACGTCGCGAGCAGCGGTCTTGGAACTCGGCCAAGGAAGCTTGGCTGTCGTCGGTCGAGCGAAACGCTCGGGCGAGCATCAGGTCCATTTGCTGGTTCGCTAGTTCAAAGACCGGCATATCGGTTTTGAGGTAGCGGTAAACAAATTCGCGGTCCTCTTCGCTGATTTGTTCGTCCTTCTTGGAGACGTTCGTGCGAACGTATGAAAGGTCAGAGAAGAATTCCGGAAAGAGTTTTTCCAGGCAGATGCAGGCTTCGTCGAATCGTTCGATGGGAAACAGGAAAGCCCTGCCCGTTTCGATCGCCTGATTGATGATGGTCAGGTCGTCGAAAGACCGTCCCCCGTTGAGGAAGTAGATCTGGCTGTTGGTTTGGGGATGCACGTACTGCTGGACAAGTTCCGCATTGGCGAAATCGCGAAATGACATTCGCTGGGCAATGCACTCGACTTCCTCGTGGTGTCGGTGGAAGAAATAGCGAGAGACAAAGCGTTCGACCGGGTCGCGGACAAAACTGATGGCGTAGACATCCGCGTTTTCGTGGTGATACGGTAGGTCGAGGGAGAGTTTGTGATCGGAGAAGCAGCGAACCCAAGGATGGCAGCGAATGATTTCGCTGACATCTTCGCGAGTGTACTGTTTGGTTTCGAGCAGGGAGTTTGAGTTGTAATAGCCCTTGCCGAAGTTGCGGTTCATCAATTGGCGCAGCGTCGAGCCACCTGCTTTGGGGACGTGGACGTGCAACCAAACGGCGTGCTTCATGGCTGAGCCTGGGGTGAATATGAGACGATGGGAGGCAAACAGAGGTGATTCATCTGAGGTTGTGTCGCCCGTAGGAAAGGAAGGGCGCTGACGCGACGATCAGGGTTCCTAAAAGCTGGATGAGCCGGTTGGCTTACCTGCTGGTTTCCATTTTGATTGCTGGGCCCGAAGAGTGCCGCAATTATCTCATTTTTAGACACTCCGGGCAACGCGGATTTCCCGGCGACATGTCGCATTGATTTGACCAGAGGCACCTGCGGGGAGAATCAAGCCATCGTCACGAGTATGGCTGCTGCGAGGCCGAAAGTGTGGATACTTTGGGTAGTTAGGAGTCTTTTAGGCTTTTTCCTGCTCCCTGTCTCGCTTTTAAACAATTACTAACCTCTCAGCCAAAGTCCTGTTCGGCCCTTCGACTATTCTCTCGCATCTCTTCTCTGTGGTCCCTGCGTCTTTGTGTTTTCAATAACTTCTTGGTTTTCCTCTCCGCTCCCTAAATTTGATAGTCGTTAGTGACATCAAACGGCGTTGGCTGTTGGCTGCGCAGCCGCAGACGGGGTCGTTCCATCACGATTGTCGTATGGGGGGCGATCGATTCGGTCAGCCAGACGCTGGAGCCGACAACGCTGTGGTGTCCGACTGTGGTGTTCCCGCCGAGCACGGTTGAGTTGGCGTAGATCACGACATGGTCTTCGATGGTGGGGTGTCGTTTAACGTCCCGGAGATATTGTCCGCGTTCATCCTTGGGGAAACTGAGCGCGCCGAGGGTGACACCTTGATAGATTTTGACGTGATTCCCCACGATGCAGGTTTGGCCGATGACGACCCCGGTACCATGGTCGATGAACAGGTGGCTGCCAAGTGTGGCTTGGGGATGGATGTCGATGCCGTAAAGGCTGTGCGACCACTCGGAAATCATCCGGGCCAAGAGGTTGGCGCCGGCATTCCAAACTTCGTGGGCCAGACGGTGGATCATCAGGGCATGGAAGCCCGGATAACAGATCACGACCTCATTGGTGCTTTGGCAAGCCGGATCTCCGTCGACGGCAGCTTGGACATCGGTAGCCAGTAAATGAGAGATCGCCGGGAGTTGAGCGATTGCTTTTGCGGTGATGCTTTCACTCGAATGCGTCGGTTTCGGGGAGTTGGGATCGGTGAATCCGGAAATAGTCCAGTTGACCAGGCAGAGGAGTTGCTGCTGAAATTCTTCCAGTGTCGTTTCGGTGATCCAGTTAGTTCGCGCGGCGGTCGACTTGTCGGCGGCGAAAATCGAGGGGAACATTAAATGGCGGTAGACAGTCAGCAAGCGGTCGATGTCGCTGGCTGAGGGGAGATGGCAGTCGGCAGCAATCTCACGCCGGAAGCGCAGTCGAAAGGGTTGGCGGTCGAGTTGTTGAGCGACTTCGGCCAGTCGGGATTGTTGGGAAGTAGAGGACATGAGAATAAGATTGCCGTTGAGGTTTGCGGCGAAGTAAATTTAAAGCCCTGGAATTGAGGCGGGTTTTCAGCTGACCCGGCTGAGTCGGTTGTCAACTTTGGCGTCGATCGTGTCAAGGTGAATCAGGAGCCAGCGGGCGACGGCTGGCTAAGGTAATGGCAAGCTTTCGGTAGTCGGTCGAATTTG
>JBJTQD010000266.1:0-1599 GCA_046075445.1 Planctomycetota bacterium | reverse complement strand
GACTCTCAGAGGCTTGGCAAGGTTTCCCCGGTGTCTCGCTTCCGATGCGCGGGATAGCTGATAGCCTCAATATTTCGGTTTCCGCGGCGGTGATTGCCTACGAAGCTCGCCGCCAGCGAGACTCGGCCGCAGAGTGATTAGCAGCAGGGGCGTTGAGAAGGGTTCCACCGGCGGCTAGCGCCGACCCGCTCAGGAATTAAGGGTCTCGGCGTTTTGGAGGGTTCCACCGGCGGCTAGCGCCGATCCGCTCAGGAATGCGCTCGCGCGCCGCAAGCGAAATCTCAATCTGCTCCCGGCGTTAATTGCCGGAATTGCGACACCTCACATCCCATCGGGCAGCCAAATTTTTTTCTGAAATTCTCCAAGATTGGGCCAAGCCCCTCGAATTCTCCCTCAAGTATTGGCGTTGACTTTCACTGCGAAGGCCACCAAACGACACACCGTTTTTGCCCAGGAGACTGAGGAATGTTGAAAAAAGCCGCCTTTTATGGGTTGGGCCTGCTGCTGGTCGGGGGCCTGCTGTTTGGCAGCCGAATTGGCCCGTATGCCCAGACCGCCGTTAAGAAAATCCGGAGTTCCGCTGAACAGAGCGTCCCGCTGACGTTCCAGATCGACGCGGCCCGCGACCAATTGAAGAAGATTGAACCCGAAATCAAAAACATGGTCTGGCAAATCGCCAAAGAAAAAGCCGAGATCAAACGGCTTGAGCGAGACGTCGAGGCTCAAACCACCGGCTTGAGCAAGAAGCACGAAGAGTTGCTGACGCTGCGGAAACATCTGAAGTCAGGTGAGACCGTCTATGTCGCCACCAACGGCAAGGCTTACACCAATGCCCGCGTCGAGGAAGACCTGCGTCATCGCTTCTCGATGTTCCAAACTGCCGAGAAGACCAAGGAAAAGTCCGAGCAGATTCTCGACCTGCGACGCAAGTCGCTCGAGCAAGCTCTGGCCAAGCTGGAACAGGCTCAAGTCAACCAGCGCGAATTGGAGATCGAACTCGAGAACCTGAACGCTCGTCAGCGGATGGTCTCGGTCGCCAAGACCGCCAGCAACATCAACATCGACGACAGCCAGTTGGCTCGGACCAAGTCGATGATCGATGAGATCTCGGCCAAGATTGACGCCGAAGAAGAGATGCTCAATCTCGCTCCGAAGTACCTGGGTGAAATCCCAGTGAGCGAAGGCGACGTCTCGGCCCAAGGTGATATCGCAGCTGAAATCGACGCTTACTTTGGTGACGACAGCCACGGCGAAGAGCCGCACGCTGAAGTCGCCGACGGCAAGCTGGTCAAGAACGACAAGTAACCAAAGCGGTTGCGGCCCCTCGGGGCTCGACTGAATCCTCCTCAGGCTCGAGCCGGTTTTTCGGCTCGGGCCTTTTTTGGGGAAATACTGAAGTGCGGGCGGGCGCTAGCTGCCGAACCGGGGGCTGGCGCAAGGACCCGGCTGATAGAAGAATTGTAGGGTGGGCCGCAATCGCGCGGTTGGCAAGCGATCGACGAAACGCGTTGCCGCGATGCGCACCCACCATGCGGTGAATGTTCACTGGGTGCACGCCGGCTTCTGAACCGGGGGCTGGCGCGAGGACCTGGCCGACAG
>JBJTQD010000265.1:0-3186 GCA_046075445.1 Planctomycetota bacterium | reverse complement strand
CCGCCAATGAAGTAGCCAGAATCTAAGACCCGGGTGAGTGCAGAGATAAACTCTTCACGAAGCGGTTCGTTGTCCCGCTTGACATCCAACAGTGGCACGGAAACGGGACATGTCTTTTGAATCATGAGCCATTGCCTCCTTGCAATGGAAAGATTGAGAGCAGACGTATCGACTGGGGAGGAGGTTATCGAACCTCAAAAAAAGCGTCAATATTGAGATGAAAGATTCCTTAAGACGCACCGCTAAATCAGAGAATTTCAGCCATCCTCTAGGGCGATAGACCAATTTCGGTCTTGCACCAAAATTCGTTTATTGCTGCTATCAGCCGCAACGGCTCGAGTAATCGGGAGAAGCCGAGACTCAAAAAAGCCAATCAAGTGGAACGTTTTTTGTTGGTTGCCTTAAAGACTTGATTTAAAATCGGGCAACAATGGCTGACATTCAGCTATTGCCCAACCTCGTCCTTCGCGTGTTCACATCGCCGCCTCGACCACCACACGAGCTGAGGATCCCATGCGTGCATTTCGCCGACTCTCCTCCCGAAGTCTCCGGCACTCCAAGCCAGACGCTCCAGCCCCATCTTTCTCAAAAGCAAAGCCTGTAGCGCTGGAGTACAGCCAACTCGAGCGCCGGCAACTTCTGGCGGCAGACGCCGTGCTGCAGTGGAACGAAGTCCTGCTCAATGCGATCCGCATCGACAAAACAGCGCCACCAGTCGCCGCACGCGCGATGGCCATGGTGCACACCGCTATTCACGATGCAGTCAATTCGATCGAACACCGCTACCAAACCTACGGCAAGTCGTTCGTCTCTCATCCTCAAGCCTCAGTCGACGCAGCAATCGCGGCCGCGAGCGAGCGAACCTTATCCGCAATCTACCCCGCTCAGCACGCGACCTTCACCGCCAAGCTGAACGATTCACTTGCCGCGATCCCCGACGGGATTCGTGAGACGCAAGGAATCTCCGCTGGACGATTCGCAGCCGATCAGATTCTTGCCCTACGGTCTAACGATGGAGCTTTCACCGTTACTCCCTACCAACCAGGGACCAAGCCGGGCGAATGGCGTCCAACTCCTCCCGCCTTTGCCTCCTCGCTCCTCCCCCAATGGCCAAACGTAACTCCCTGGAGCCTAAGTCGCGGCGATCAGTTCCGTCCCGCTAATCCGCCCGCCTTGAGCAGCTCCGAATATGCGGCCGCTGTTAATCAAGTAAAGTCTCTCGGCAGCGCAACCAGCACCACGCGGACGGCAGAACAAACCAATATCGCCAAGGTCTGGGCAGCCGGTCCGGGCACGGCAACCCCACCCGGGCAATGGAACCAGATCGCAGGCGATATCGCTCGCTCCAAAAATTTAAGCACGATCGAAAATGCTCATCTGTTCGCCCTGCTCAATATTTCTCTTGCAGACTCGGGGATCGCGGCTTGGGATGCCAAGTACGCGACCAACCTCTGGCGACCGATCTCGGCAATTCGTGAAGCCGACACCGACAACAACCCGGCCACGGAAAAAGATGCTGCTTGGACATCACTCATCATAACGCCTCCCTTCTCTGCCTATGTCTCCGGACACAGCACCTTCAGCGGCGCGGGAGCCGCGGTCCTCAGCGCCTACCTCGGAACAGACCAAGTCAATTTCACACTCAAGTCAGAAGTGGCCGGAGTTCCCGACCGGACGTTCACCAGCCTCGCCGCAGCCGGAAACGAAGCCGGAATGAGCCGAATTTATGGGGGAATCCACTATATTTTCGACCATAACGCAGGCTCGGCTACTGGCAAGAAAATCGCTGCCGAAGTCCTCAAGAACGAGCTCGGCGCCGAGACTAAAGTCACCGCCTGGCAAGACGGAAGTCGACTCTTTGTCAGCGGCACGATGAACTCCGATCAGATCACGCTCAACCGGATCGGTCGCAACTTGGTCGTCTTCCAGTCAGGGATCGAAGTGGCCCGCTACAACCGAACTTCCATTTCGCACGTCGTCATCAATGGGGCTGCTGGAGATGACCGAATCGACGTCAAGCATTCGCTCGACGTGACCGCTGAAATCTTCGGCGGCAGCGGTAACGACAAAGTCTTCGGAGCTCGACTGAGCAACTGGATCTATGGCCAAGAAGGCGATGACATGCTCTGCGGCGGTGGTGAGTTGGACCTACTCCGCGGAGGCGATGGCGATGACAGCCTGATGGGGTTGGCTGGTCTCGATAAACTCTTCGGCGATGATGGCTGGAACAAACTCTGCGGCGGCTTGGGTGATGACGAACTCAACTGCCATCGAGGTAAAGACAAAATTATCGGCAAGGCGGGATTTGACTCGATCATCTGGCTCTAAGCGGTCGCCGCTTGAACTTTGAGTCAGCTGCCTTCTAGTCCAAACGCCAACTCAACTTCTCGCGCGAACGCGGCGACAGCGAATCACCCAGCGGTTCACCGCCGACCAACCGCAATAGACATTCCGCCAGATTATTGCCGTAGAACTCGCGCAAGCCGAGGTACGAACTGGTTAACCGCGGATTGACTTCAACGACCGTCACCAAGCTCTTTCCTGCAACGCTGTCCTGCTCAGCGCAGCTCTCCCCTCCGCTCAAGCGCTCGGCGCAGGTCTCCCGACCTCGCCGACCCGCCCGACCGCAGGTCTCCCTCCCCAGCACCAGATCAAACCCGACCACTCCGCGCACGCCTTCCATTGCTCTCAGCGCGGGCTCAACAGCCCGCCAAACCGCGGACGCCACCTGCTCGTCTTCAATCATTTCGCCACCAGCGTAAACTCCAAACCCCTCCGAGCTGAAAAGTTGTCGAGTGGGCTGCAGTAACACCCGCTCCTGGCTACCAAGTAACGCAACGACACTCAACGACTCACCCTCAACAAGTATCTCAATCCGCCACTGGCCGGATCCCAAATCGGACTCAGTCCCCCAGGTGTCCCGCACCAAGCGAATCCTCTCGCCTCCACAGCCATCGTTTGGCTTGCAGACCGCCGGCAAAGCCACATTCGGAGGCCAAACATCACGGCCCGAGCGCCAACTCTGACCCGTAGGTACCCGGACACCCACGCTACGCAGCCAATCGCAGGTCGCTTGCTTGTCGCTAAACAACTCGGCCCATTTCCGCTCCGGCGATAGCAACCGCTCGAGCGCCGCGCTCACCACCGTGTTCTCCCCCGCCTTCACCTCTCCCCGCACCTGCGCCG
>JBJTQD010000264.1:0-3065 GCA_046075445.1 Planctomycetota bacterium | reverse complement strand
GCACGGCGTTGTCCAACCACAGTTACTGAGCTGGGGACGCCTGCTCCCCGCACTGCCGGAAAACTGGGATGAGCAGTTTACTTGGAGTGGTACGCGCGACTCGAGCCTCTACCTCAGCGTTCCCGCAGCGATTGACTTCATGACCAAGAGAGTAGGGCTGGAGACATTTCGTCGCCGCTGCTACTGGTTGGCAAATTACGCCCGCGAACAGTTGATGGAATTGACCGGCCAGACGCCGATCGCCCCAACGAACGGTGGTTGGTACGGCACCATGTGCCACGTCCCTTTACCTGCGGGAGATTGGTCGCGGCTACAGACTTGGCTCTGGGAAGCGCACAAGATCGAAGTCCCGATCATCCATTTCAACAACCGCTGGTTTGTCCGCGTCAGCAGTCATCTTTACAACACCACCAGCCACGTTGACCGATTGGTTCAGGCCATCGCCTCGCAAATTCGCGGCTGAATGGTCTCCTGAATTCCACGCGACTAAGTTCAAAGCACGCGCTGGCTGGCGGGATAGCTCCCCAAAACGACAAGTCGTTTGCAGAACGTTTTAGCCCTCTCTATCGCCTCGGCCATCGTCGGTTCGCTGCGGTGCCCGAGCGCATCGACGAAGAAGGTGTAGTCCCAGATCGCCTCGCGATTGGGCCGCTTGTCGATGTGAGTCAAATTAATTCCCGCTGACTTGAAGACGTTCAGCACATCGACCAGCGCTCCGGGGCGGTCATCGGTCGTAAACATCAGCGAACTTTTGTCGTTGCCGCTTCGCTCGGTTTCATTTTTCGAGAGAATCAAAAAGCGAGTGACGTTGCCAACGTGGTCTTCGATTTTCTCGAAGAGACAATTCACGCCGTAAATCTCCCCAGCCAGACTGCTGGCGATTGCGGCACTCCCGCATTTGGGGTCGGCATCGAGTTCTTGGCGCGCTCGCAGCACGCCGGCTGCTGTGCTGTCGACGTTAATTCTTTCCACGCGAGGGTACTGAGTCGCCAGCCAATTGCGGCATTGGGTGAAGGCTTCGCCGCGCGAGTAAATCCGACGAACTTCGTGCGGCTGGCAATCGGACAGCAAGCTGAAGTGCACCGCCAGTTGAACCTCGCCGTAGATTTTCAGCTCGTTGTGATAACGCAGAAACGCATCGAGGGTCTCGGTGATCCCGCCGCCGATCCGATTTTCGATCGGCACCAGCCCATAATCGACATGTTGCCGCGCGACTTCTTCAAACACGCCTTCGATGGTGTGGAGATTTTCGTAGTCGACGCTCGAACCGAAATGACGGCGGGCGGCGACATGGCTGAAAGTCCCAGTCGGCCCGAGATAGCCAATCCGCTGGGGTAATTCGAGTGCAAAACTGCCGCTCATGATTTCCCGATAAATCGCCTCGAGCGATTTATTGCCGATCGGGCCGGTGTTGAGCGCAGCAATTCGGCGCAAGACCTCCGCTTCGCGGTGCGGGGTGTAAATCGGCAAACCCGCCGCTCGCTTCAACTTGCCAACTTCCATCGCGAGCCTTGCCCGCTCATTGATCAGCCGAATCAAGTCCGAGTCGACTTGATTGATCTGTTCACGCAGTTTGCGGAGTTCGTCTTCGGATGGATTCATAAGTGAAACTTGCAATTACCGTGAGTTCGATTTGAGCAGACCGAGTTTAACCGAGACCGGCTGAATCGCAGAGCCGTCACTTTCAATCTCAAGCAATTCCCTCTCCCTGTATTTTCATCCAATGACAACGCACCCATCCTACCACTTCGATCATTCCCGTCTCTTCCGGTTCTTGTCTTCCAACCTTTTCCCTTCTTCTGCGCTCTTCTCTGTGTTCTCAGCGTCTCCGTGTTTACCCCTGCTGCATCCCTACGGTGGATCATACCCGCCGCGCGAAAATGGATGGCAGCGGCAGACCCGGCAAATCCCTTTCCAGCCGCCGCGTATCGCGCCGTACTTCTGGACGGCTTCGATCATGTAATGACTGCAGCTTGGTTGATACCGGCATTTGGGACCAAGCAGCGGACTGATCGTGTACTGATAGAATCGCACTAGCGCGATCAGGACCCGTCCGGGTAGCTCTCCAAGAAATCGCAGCGCACCGTACATCAGTAAGACGCTCCGGGAGGTTGCGGCTTTTTCTGAGTCGACTTCGGCCGACGGCCTCCGCCTGTGGAACCCGTGCCGCGAGCCAGTCGCCGGGTCAACTCCAGGATCGCTCGCTCGATTCGCGCATACTCGGGGCTCGCTCCCTTCCGCGGGCGCACGACTAAGTCGAATCCCTCCGGCATTTGCTGACGATTTTTGCGGAACGCTTCGCGGATCAATCGCTTCCAGTAGTTCCGCACGACAGCGTTGCCAACTTGGCGGCTGACCGACAGCCCCAGCCGGCTCGGGCCATTGCCGTGTTTGTGAGCGGTAATGACCAGCGTGCTGTCGGCCGCATAGCAATTGCCAGCGTAAACCGAGTCGAATTCCGCTTGCTTTCTCAGGCGGGCGGAAGCGGGAAAGGATTCCTCTTTTCGGCGATTCGAATTCCAGCCCTGCGACTCGCTCATGTTTCAATTACCAAGTCAGCTGTTTGCGCGGGTCGGACTGTTGCACGCGGTCCAGCAGTTCCACCACGGCAGCTCGATCGCTCTCGGAAATTTGGTCGGGAACGATAATCTCGATTTCCGCGAGTAGATCTCCTTTGGACTCATCATGCACGCCCATACCTTTGAGACGGAGCATGCGGCCGCTGCTCGACCCGGGAGGAACGGTGACCGTAATCGTTCCGTGCGGCGTCGGAAGATCGACTTTTGTCCCAAGCAGAGCCTCCTTCAAGGTAATTGGCAGTTTGACTTGGAGGTTGTTGCCGCTGCGGGTGTAGCAAGGATGGGGAGCCACTTTGATCGTGACGAGTAAATCGCCTTGTTGTCCGCCGGCACCGACTTGCCCTTGGCGACGCAAGCGAATTTTTTTTCCTGACTCAATCCCTTTGGGAATTTTAATGGAAAGGGTTTCCGACTTTCCACCGCGCGTGAAGCTGAGCCGGTGCTCACCGCCTTGGACAGCAACCGAAAACGGGATGGTGATTTCCT
>JBJTQD010000263.1:0-2964 GCA_046075445.1 Planctomycetota bacterium | reverse complement strand
ACCGCCGTACTAGCGCAACTCGCGCTTCAGGCAGCATCGCGCTAGGTCTCTTTATCGGCGACCGACAGGCTCATTCGTTTAGCCCGTAGCCAACCGGCGAGGCGCGGCTCGGTTGCTCCCCGCGGTACAAATCAGCGGACTCCGAGTTGTCCGCCGCTGAAATAGCAATCCCTTATCTTGAACCTGCAGGTTTCACAGACATTAGCCGGGGGGTGAGGATCGCGAGCGATGATACCCCCGAGTCCAGACTGCCGCTTTTTTCATCCCTCCGCTCCTCCGGGATGAAGAACGAGATTTTATTCGCTTTTAGAACCGGGGGTGTCGCTTCGCTAGACCTCTGGCTAATTTCAGCTCGCGGCGGAATCGCCACATTTTGCAAGTTTTCCCTCTTGGGTGTACGATAAAGTCATGCACAACGTGACTTCAATTCCGATCGAGTCTTTTTCTGTAGCTGAAAAGCTACTTTTGATGGAACGGCTTTGGGAAGACCTCTCGAGGCAGCCATCGAATGTCGCGTCCCCCGACTGGCACGGAGATGTGCTTGCCGCCCGACTAGCTGCGGTAAAAGAGGGGCGAACTGAATTCGTTGATTGGAATGCTGCCAAAGAGCGCCTCAGGAATCGACTCAAATGAAAATACGGCTTCTGCCCGAGGCCGAAAGAGATCTCGAGATCGCCGCTGATTTTTATGAATCACAACGGTCTGGTCTTGGCTCTTTTTTCAATGACTGCCTCACCGCAGACATCGAATCACTGAAAATCTATGCCGGCTCCATGAAACCTACCGTGGCTTCCAGCGATCCTTTTCGAAGCGTTTCCCGTTCTCGATATACTACCTGCTTGCCGACGATTGTGTCGACATCTACGCGGTTCTCGACGCAAGGCAAGACCCAGAAATTATAGACTCCATTCTGGATTCGCCCCGCACCGAGCGATGAACCGAAGTCGCGGAAACTGGGCGACATGTCAGTAAGATATCACCCCTTCTGCAACTAGGTTATTGCAGTCGTTATCCCTGCCGGGATAAAGCATCTGCGGTCCAGACTCCTCAGACCCGCTACTTCCAATTGGAAGTCTGGTTTTCCAGAACGACCACGCGGTCGACGAGCACGTGATTGAGGCTGAGTTTCTGGTTGTAACCTCGCTGCCCAATCACACCGATCTTGGACTTCAAGTAGCGATTCATGTTGAAGCCGGGAGCGGGTGTCACTTGGCAAATGATCTTGCCATTCTCATCCTGCAGAACATACGTCGAAGGAGCCCGCCCCGAGTCCTGCACGCATTCGCTCAGCCAGCCGTAAGCATCGTAAGTCGTTCCGAACTCGACATTGGCGGCGATCCCATTGCCGATCGTTGCAGGGTTGCTCCGGTCGGCACTGCGTTGCTCTTCCGGCGCGGGACGTCCTGTCAAATTCGTTTGCAGTTCGCGCAGTCGATCGATTTTGGCGAGCATCTGTTGGGCTTGCACCCGCTCTGTATCGCTGGCGGCCGAAGAGTAGGCGTCATTCAGCCGCTGCGTCAACTTTGAGAGTTGCCACTGTCCGGCTGGCTTGACGATCTCCATCGACAAGTCCATGTCGATTTGGCGCAGTTGAGTTGAAAGCCGCTCCGAGCCCGGTGTCGGCGAGACGGGGCTGGAGGCTGCCCCGTAGTTAGCCGCAGGACCGATGTCTCTTCCGGCGGGGCGGTCAAGCGAGGCCCAGCCTCTGCTGGAGCCATTCCCTTGTACTGGGGTGATCGATGAATCGGGAGCAAGGTTGTCGCTGGGCATCCGGCCAGCTGAGTTAATCTCGTTCGGCGATGTTTGCACAAGTCTTGGTGGACGCCGCGCGCGACGCCAGCCGGGCTGGTCCGCAGGCTGGCTGCTCATCCGCACGACTTCTTGTTCGCTCTCGTCACCGAACGGATCGATGATCACGTCTTTTTTCGAGCTGGCTGACCGAGAAGGCGCAGGGCGCTGCGGTCCGAAGTCGAGGTTCTTTTCCAGTTCCTCGAATTGTCCGGTTGGCTTCACGGCCGCATCAAACCGGGTGCGCGGGTCGGGGACCTGCAAGTCGCGAATGTTGACCCAGCGGAATTCTCCATCGGGCGGAGAGACTTGATACCAAGTCAACGAACTTCCCTCAGGACTCGGCCAATTCACTTCACCTAAAATCGTCAGCTCTTCATCGGCATTGAGTTTGACTTGCCAAAGCGGATTCTCAACAGGCCCCAGTCGCGTGCCAACCCAAGCTTGCAAACCGGATTGCTTAACGCGGCAACGATCGACCGCGAGCACATCAACGGCAGCGGCTGGGATTAGGCTGAAGCTATCCGGTGTTGGACGAATCGCGCACCAGCCGTCGGGATCGTGTCGATAAACCTCGACCGGAGCGCCCTGTTTCAATTCATCAGTCGCATAATGCGCCTCGCCTGGCCCGCTGCGAACCAGCGTTCCATCCCGCAGTACAAACGCTTGGTAGGGAAACGAAGGTTCGTCTGCAAACGTCTGGCCGCTGAAAGACCCTAAGATCGCAAATGCGAGCAGGGAAACGAGCAGGATGCACGTACGCGTGAAGCTGGATTGGAAGCGAAACCGACTGTTCATGTTTGTCCTCAGACAAGCTAGAGGCGCGGACCTCGTCCGCAGTCGACTGGCTTTTAGCGGAATCTACGGAGGGGCTCAAGACGAATCAAAACAGGCGAATTGCTTTGCGGAAAAGCCTATCCGCTAGCACGCTCGGCAGGGTGGCTGAGAAGAAAAGTGGAGCACCGCGTTCGAGTTGATCGTCTACGGTGACCAGCACGTGCGGGTGCGACCCGGGTCTTCGGTCTAGCCCCCGGTTTGCGGCGCGACTGCGGTCCGCAACTAAACAGGGTCCCAACCGCGATACGCCCGGACAGCCAAAACCCCGCTGACCGCGTGACATTTTCCGCCCGACAGCTAGAATTTCGCTGGCCCTTTGGGCAAGCTGAACGAAGGGGG
>JBJTQD010000262.1:0-3014 GCA_046075445.1 Planctomycetota bacterium | reverse complement strand
CGAAAGCAACGCCTGGACCGAAGGAAAATAGTCTCGCTCAAGTTTGAACAGCGGCGGCGCAGACCTCCTCCTCCCTGCTCCGCTAATCTGTGGTTGATGTGTTTTGGCTAGACCGCACCCGCAAGGTGAAACCCCTTGCGGGTGTTGTCTTGCTAGCAGGCAATTTCTTGCCGGATTCGCCGCTCAAAGGCTGTCTTGACCCTTTCTCGCGGAAGCTCCTATACTCCGCCCCAGCCACTCGGGCCTGATAGGAGATTCTGCGCTCGTGTGATGCTACACACTTGGTTCATGGAGGAACCCGCTAATGGTCGTCAATTTTACGGCTTTCAAATCGCTGCTACCTTCCGCACAAAACTGCCTCAAAGCAGCTCTGCCACTGCTGCTCGTCGGTTGCGGCAGTGAGTTCGCTTGGTCCCAAGCCCCAGCCAAGCAGCAACCCGCCCCAGCGGCAAACCAACAGCAGAATCAAAACGTCAACGCCGTCCCCGCCGCGTTGCAGCCCGAACAGCAAATGCCAACGCTCGCGATCGTCAACGGCGAGCCCATCACTCGGCAGCAAATCGCCAACGAATGCATGAAGCGATTTGGCGAAGAAGTTCTCGAAAGCTTGGTCAGCAAGTACCTGGTGTACATGGAATGCCAGAAACGTGGCATCCTCATCACAGAAAAAGATGTCAACGACGAGATCATCGCGAAAGCCAAGGCCGTTGGCATGTCCGGTGAATATTGGATCAAGATGATCTGCGAACAACGCAAAATCACAGAAGACCGCGTCAAGAACGACATCATCTGGATGCAGATGGCGCTTCGCAAGCTGGCCGAAAAAGAGATCGAAGTCTCCAACGATGACATCCAAAAGCGAATGGAGTTCGAATACGGCTCCAAAGTTCGCGTCCGCGAAATTGTGCTGAATACCGCCGAAGAAGCCGAGCGAATTCGCGCCGAGGCGATGGCCCGTCCCTCAGATTTCGGGAATCTCGCCAAACAATACTCGAAAAATCCGGTCAGCCAAGCGCTCAAGGGGCTGATTCCACCGATCGCTCGACACACGACCGAACCGGAATTTGAAAAGGTCATCTTCGCCATGCAACCCGGCCAAATCTCCGAGGTCCTGAAATTCAATGACAAGCAGTTCGTAGTCCTCAAGTGCGAGGAAATTTTCCCAGCGGTCGAATTGCCGCCGGATCAAATTTCCATGATCGAGGAGCGAATGGTCAAGGAAATCTCCGACGCGAAATTGGCCGACGCCGCAACTAACCTGTTCAAGCGTCTGCAAGAAACGACTAAGGTCGTCAATGTGGTCAACGACCCAGAGCTTTCCCAAAAGTATCCGGGGGTCGCTGCGATGGTCGGCGACCAACTGCAAATCAAGACGCTCGAACTCGCTGAAGAATGCATCGTTCGCTTTGGCCGCGATGTGCTCGACTCGGAAGTCGACCGGACCTTGCTGCTGCAGGCTCTCAAAGCTGCCAACAAGCAGGTCACTCAAGATGAAATCAACATTGAGATCCGCCGGGCTGCCGAAGCGTTCGGCTATCGCAAAGCCGATGGCAGCATCGACCTTCAGGCTTGGTTGACCTTTGTTACCGACGGCAATCTTAAGAAAGTCGACTTCTATGTCGCTGACGAAGTCTGGAAAAGCGTTGCCCTCAAGCAACTCGTCTCCAGCCGCGTGTCTGTCACCGATGAAGACCTGCAGAAGGGCTTCGAAGCCAACTACGGGCCACGAGTTGAATGCTTGGCCATCATGCTGCGCGACCAGCGGACCGCACTGAAGGTCTGGCAAATGGCCAGCGCCAAGCCGACCGAGGATTACTTCGGACAATTGGCCAAGCAGTACTCGATCGAACCAGCATCACAGAATAACAACGGACAAGTGCCGCCGATTCAACGACACAGCGGTCGCCCTGAGTTGGAAGAAGAAGCTTTCTCGCTCAAGGCTGGCGAGATTTCCAAAGTGGTCCAAGTTGGCCAGTACTACATTATTCTCTACTGCCAAGGGCTAACTCAGCCCGCTGTGACCGAGTTCGCCGCCGTGAAGGATTACCTGCATCAGGATATCCTCGAGAAGAAAACTCGTCTGGCAATGGAAGACGAATTCCTCTCCCTCCGCGGGGACGCTCAGATCGACAACTTCCTCGCCGGTACATCGCAAACCGGCAAGGCCATGCGGGCTGCCGCCAAAGAAGCGGAAGAAAAACAGCGACAACGCTAAACGAGTCGCTGCTTGCCGGGCTCGTGGATTTGCAACACGAAGGCACGGCGTTCGAGATGTCGCTCGCTGGCAATCGGCTAATCACACCAGCCGAGCGCGGCGAAACTCACTCGGCGTGGGCCTGCAATTCCTCAAGCGAAACGAACTCCAGCGCGGACATGTGCGTCGCTTCCAAGTCGACTCGCGGCGCACATCCCGACAAGAGTGCCTCCTGCCAACGCGAGACACAAAGACACCAGCGGTCACCCGCTCTCAGTCCCGGAAAATCGAAGTCCGGGTTGGGGGTGCTCAGGTCGTTGCCTTGCTGAGCTGTAAACTCGAGAAACTCATCCGTCATCACCGCGCAAACCAAATGCAGCCCGTAGTCGGTTTGCCCCGTCCGGCAATAACCATCTCGGTAGTAGCCGGTCATCGGGTCGGTACAGCAGCTTTTCAATTCGCTGCCCAAAACATTCTTCGGTAGCTTCATCGCAGTTTCTCCCTGCCAATATTCTCAGCCCGCCACAGACAAGTCGCAAGCCGGCGGATTGGCGAAGCGTTCTCGTTTTCGAGGGTGCCACTGGCGACTCGCAATCGGACGCTCAGTCGCGGAGTCGGGCAACTCGCTCTATCTTCATGGCGCGAGGCACTTACTTCTCGCAAGCTCTCCACCGAACCTTTACCGGACCAGTTCCCATTGCTTCTCCAGCCGCTTTGAGCTGACCGGTTGGCTTGTCCCGAGCTGCTGTGCAAAAACCGATACCCGGTACTCTTCCAAAAGCCAGCGGAATTTCAGCAGCTCCGAATCGACGCGGCCCTG
>JBJTQD010000261.1:0-2630 GCA_046075445.1 Planctomycetota bacterium | reverse complement strand
CGCATTGGGACTGGCGACTGGCTGGAACTGTGGAAGGGGCTGAGTGAAATGAACTGGTCAGGCGTTCCGCTCGATCCATGATTCACTCCGCAACTCTCACGGTAGCCGGTAGCGTCGGTTGCATGAGCGTCAGAGGATGAGGCCGAACTGGTTGAGGGCTTGGAACGAAAAGCGGCGTTCGCTGGACTATCGAAAAGCTTCACTTGCGAGGCATCTGCTGTTTCTACTGCACCGGGCGCGGACTTTCGCCGAGTCAACTCTTCGGCGGCAGGCAGCGGCGTTTGCATTCGGGACAAGGTGCCTTGCTGAAATGGTTTGCAGCCACCGAGGCAGACCAGCGGCAAGCAGAGGCAGAGTGCGATTCGAGGCAAGCGAGCCATGACGGATACCATCGTCCTGAAAGCGGAATATCTTCCTTGACCACGCCATACAGGGGCGGGCCGGTTTGAGGCGGGGGGATGGTAGAGAAACCGGGACGCGGCGACAAGTGAGGCCGGGTGGCAAGTGCTAGCAGCGCGGCAATACGATTGGTAACGGAATCGTATGCTCCGCCTGCGGTCGATGCGCAGCGAGGCAGCGGCTTTTGCGGATGGTTCTCCCACCGCGCGATTGCGACCCACCCGACGAGACTTCGTCGGTAAACTTCCCCCAATCGTCACTTCCTACGGATTAAGGCTTCCTTGCCCTCGGACGCGACCGCTCCTGCCGATTTAGTCGAAGGGGAATCGTTTTGTTCCAAAACCAATCGGGCGTTGGTGCGATGGGATTGTTGGCAGTCATCTTTCTAATTGCTGGTCTGGTTTGGACCAGCCTACTGCTGATTTATCGCCCGAACATTTCCGGGAGTTGGGTCAGCCTCGGAGTGCTCTCCGCCTTCTTCGCCAGCATCTTGTGCGGCTACGATTTCTTTCACAAGGACTTTGGTCCCTTCCCGTTGACGATCGACCGCTTGATTCTTGGCGTGTCTGGCGCGATTGCCGTCAGCGGACTGCTCCTCAATCGCCACCGTCTGCCGAATCTTAGCGGACTGGATATCTGCGTCCTCGCCTGGTTCGGTGCCTTGGCCTTCAGCACATTCACGACGGACTTCGGCTACAAAGACAAACTCCCCGTCTCGCGGTTACTGTTTTACAACTTCCTTCCGGTCGTCAGCTATTTCCTGCTTCGGATCTATCCGCTTTCATCCGCGCAGCAGCGGGGCCTGCTCTGGGCTCTGGTGGGACTGGGGCTCTATCTCGGTATAACTGGAATAGCCGAATGGCGGCGCTGGCACGGTTTGGTCTTCCCAAAATATATTGTCTCGCCGACCTTCACCGAATTTTACGGTCGTGGCCGTGGACCGCTGCTGAACCCGGTGATCAACGGGATCTTGCTCAGCCTTAGCGGAGCGGCCTGTCTCTTGCTGTTTCCGCTTACGCGACGTCGCTATTGGCTTCCGCTTCTGATGGCCTTCGGCGTCATCGGCATCGGCGTTGTCAGCACGCTGACCCGCAGCTGCTGGATGGGCTTCGCCGCGAGCACGATGATAATCTGTTTGGCACCGCTGACTTGGCGACAACGATTTCTCGCGACATTCCTTTGCGGCGCACTAGGTTTCATCGTACTGGCCAGCTTCAGTTCCCAGCTGAACCGCTTCAAACGCGACGAAAATGTGAGCGTTGAAGACATGTCCCAGTCAGCCGCTCTTCGCCCCGTACTGGCAAGCGTTGCTTGGGAAATGTTCCAAGACCGGCCGCTCAACGGCGTCGGCTTTGGTCAGTACAACAAGTACAAAAAGCCATACCATCAAGTCGAGAACCACAGCCTCCCGTTGCAAATGGCTCTTCCTTACGTCCAGCACAACGTAATGCTCTCTTACCTAACCGAGTTGGGCTTAGTCGGACTCCTGGCCGCGGCAGCCATGTGGCTAGGGTCGATCCGGCTAGGCCTTCAAGCTTGGGCTGCGAGCGCATCGACACTGGAGTCGCGCTGCCTGGGGCTACTGCTCCTGACTGCCGTGATCAATTACTTAATGAACGGATTATTTCACGACGTCTCGATCATCCCGGTCGCCAACTCGAGTCTGCTTTTCGCGGCGGCACTGCTGAAGCCAGGTGAATTAGCTGCGATGTCAAAAGGAACGACGCCGCTTGCGGTTCCCGGTCGCAAGGCTTTACCCGCCAATCACGAGAACCTGCTTACCCGCCCATTCTAAGCGTCTCCTCGTCCCGCGAACGATGTAGGGTGGGTCGCAATCGCGCGGTTGGCAAACGATTGACGAAACGTATCGCCGCGTTGCGCACCCACCTTGCGGTGAATGTTCGCGAGTCGCACTCGCGCTGCGAACCGGGGGCTGGCGGGAAGACCCGGCTGAGGAGGAGGGGCGTGGTGAGTCTCATTTTGGCTGACCATCATTTCACGGCTCTTCTGGCCAACGGCCTTCAAGCCTCCAGCCCGGGGTAGAGCGGCCGGTAAATGCGAAAGCATTCCGGCCGTGCCACCCCGGGTCAGAGATCGCTAAAAATTTAGCCAGGTCGAACCGAACTTCTCCCCCCTGGAACGCGGGCGGTTCGACGCGGAACCCTAAACAAACGCAAAGAGGAGACCGGAGGTCGAAGCATCGGCGAGGTCGGGAGACCTGCGCCGAGCGC
>JBJTQD010000260.1:0-2584 GCA_046075445.1 Planctomycetota bacterium | reverse complement strand
CAAACTTGCTTCAAGGCCAAATCATGATTATCAAAAGAGTTGCTCCTTATTCTGCAGCCTGTTGCCTTGGGCTGATCTTTTTTTTCCTTGGATTTCTTATGGCAGCGTATTTTTTTGCCATGATTGTCGAGGTAAAAGATGGCCGATTTTCAACTGCCCCGACGGGCATTTTGATCTTTATTATCGCTCCTCCCGTCTACGGAATCTTCGGGTTCGTTTTCGGTTTGATACTCGCTTTTCTGTATAACCTGACCGCTGGCTGGTACGGGGGACTAATCATCGAAACTGAATCAGAGTCAAAAACATTCAATCCCAACAAGGCATTTGGGAAAGAGGCGGAGAAAGTAATTTTCATAAAAGAACCGGAGTAGCCACTCGGACATAGAAAGGGATCGGGGATCAAATCGCGATTTGCCCCGCCCCCTTTTCGCGTCGCGCAATGCCGAGCAGCTTTGTCGCAGTTATGCATCCCCGGTTGCCGCGGTGAGAGTTATGGGACAACTTCTTTTTTGGAGGAAGATCCGATGGCCGAATCGCTCAGCGGAAAGCGGTATGTAATCGCCGGTGGCAGCGGTTTTCTTGGCGTCTCGTTGGCTGAGTATCTGCAGCAACACGGCGCAGCGGTTGCGATTTTGACTCGGCGCTTGGGGCAAACGCGGAGTGGAGTCAAGTTCGTGCTCTGGGATGCACGGACCAGCGGCCAGTGGTGCGAAGTGCTCGAAGGAGCTGATGGCTTGGTCAATCTGACTGGTCGCTCCGTCAATTGCATCAAGACGCCGGATCATCAAGACGAGATTCTGCGCTCGCGAGTGGAATCGACTCGAGCACTCGGCGCGGCGCTGCGGACACTGAAGTCACCGCCACCGGTCTGGGTACAGATGAGTACGGCTCATATTTATGGCGACCCACCCGAGCTGGTTTGCGATGAGGATGCGGCTCACGGGTACGGACTAGCACCGACTGTGGCGAAAGCGTGGGAAGCCGCGTTTGCCGAGAGTCTGTTGCCGGAGCAGCGCGCAGTTGTGCTGAGGACCGGCTTTGTTATCGGTCGCGATCGCGGCGCGGGGAATGGCGCACTGCAAACACTTGGCTGGCTGGCTCGGTTCGGCTTGGGTGGGCGAGTCGGCAAGGGCACGCAAGGAATGAGCTGGATCCATGAACTCGACATGAATCGTCTTTTCGTTCAAGGCTTGACTGACCCTCAAATGCGTGGCGTCTACATCGCGTCGGGGCCGAATCCAGTTTCGCAGGCCGAATTCATGCGGCATTTGAGGAAGGCGGTGGGGATGCCGATCGGTCTGCCAGCCTTTGAGTGGATGGTGCGGCTCGGCGCGCCGCTGTTGCTGAGAACTGATCCGGAATTAGCGCTTTACGGTCGCTATGTTCGGTCTCGCCGATTGTCCGAGGAGGGATTCGAATTTCGATTTCCGGAATTACCTGCCGCCTTGAAGGACATCTATCAGCGCTGAACAACGCCGAAGCGGAAAAGGAAGTCCAAGAAAAAGAGATGGTGGGACGGTGGTCAATTCGGGCCACCCCTCACCCTTCCCTCAATCAGAATCGAGGAACAAGGCTTCAGTGAACTCTCGAAAAATGCCGGAAAAAGGTGGTTGGTAAAGCGTTCTTTTTAAACGCTGTGGCAGGAACAGTGGAGTATCACAAAGGATTTACGTTAGGATGGTTGCCGGAGGCTGCACCATGGTTGAGTTCACGATTGTCGGCGATAGGTTATGGGCCCGAATGGAGCGGGCGGTGGAAAAGGTTAATGAGCGACTGCGGAAAACAGTTCGGATCGTGGAAGATTCAAAAGTACCCTATGCGGTAATTGGTGGGCACGCTGTCCGTAATTGGGTTGCTCAGGTCGATGAAGCTGCACTGCGCACGACTCGCGACGTCGACATTCTCGTTCGTCCTGATGATTTTCCAGCGTTAATGAATGCAATGATTGCTGCAGGATTCCACCACCGTAATGTCTCGGGTTTGGACATGTTTGTTGAGCAAGCCGATGCATCAGCCCGCGATGCCGTCCGCGTTGTCCTGGTTGGGAAGATTGAGCGAGAGGGGGATGAACCTAATCCAGATATTGAACCAATCGCCACGGCCAACGATTTTCAAACGGTTGCTTTGGAAACGCTCGTGCGAATGAAACTTAACGGTTATCGCCGCAAAGATCAGGTACTCTTCTGGATATGATTTCGCTTGGAATGATTGATGAATCATGGTTAGAAAAATATCCGCAAAAGCTGCGAATGCGACTGGAAGAGTTGCTCAATGATCCAGAGGGATAAGAACAGGAGACGTGGGTCAATTCAGGGATTGACCCACGTCCCCACTTCCTTGAAGAAATAGGAGTAGAAAATGTCGCGACGATCATCTTTATGCCCTGACCCTCCAATCACCCAGCTCCCCTGCTGTGCTGTGCCCCGACACTGCTCCCTCCCGTCCCCAAGTGGCGGGCAGCCTGGAGCCCGAGTCTGCTGGTGCCCGCCACGGTATCAGCTCTGCTGGTCAACGTAGAGGGCAGCGCCCGCATCCCGCGCCCGTGGCGGCCCACCTGGAATATCTCTCAGGCGTCGGCCCTCTT
>JBJTQD010000259.1:0-1140 GCA_046075445.1 Planctomycetota bacterium | reverse complement strand
AGCGGCCAGCGACTTCGAGCCGGATGGTGGACTCAAACCGCCACCGGGACCGCGCCCCATTCAGATATTGAAACGGGGCGACATTCGCCAACCGCTGGAAGAGGTCACTCCAGGCGCGCTCAGTTGCCTGTCGAGTTTGCCGGCTCGGTTTAAGACCAACAACGTGGCGGCGGAGGGCGAACGCCGAGCCGCACTGGCTCGCTGGCTCGTCGACTCGCGCAATCCGTTGACGTGGCGATCCATCGTCAATCGCGTCTGGCAGTTGCACTTCGGCCACGGCATCGTTGCGACCCCAAACGATTTCGGCCGGATGGGAGCAGTGCCCACACACCCCGAACTTCTCGATTGGCTGGCGATCTGGTTCCGGGACAACGGTCAGTCACTCAAACAATTGCACTATCTCATCGTTACCAGTGCAACGTATCGTCAAACCTCCGCTGCTCGCACTGCGGATGAAGCGGCGATGAAACTGGACGTCGATAACCATTTTCTCTGGCGGATGAACCGCAGCCGACTGGACGCCGAGTGCATTCGCGACGCCATGCTCTGCGCGACCGGGAAACTCGACCTGCGCATGGGTGGCCCGAGCGATCGGCAGTTTTCCCTGACGCCCGGCTCGCACGTGACGCCGATCATCGACTACAGCAAGTTCGACCTCGACAGCCCGCTGAGCAATCGCCGCAGCATTTACCGCTTTCTTTTCCGGACCTTGCCCGACCCATTCATGGAGTCGCTCGACTGTCCCGCCGGTGACACAATTACCCCAGTGCGTGACAACACGGTGACCGTGCAGCAGGCACTTGCCCTCTGGAACGATGCGCTCGTTGCGCGGCGGAGCGAACAGTTTGCAGAGCGATTGCGGTCGCTGGGAAACAACACGGCCGAGCAGGTTGAAGTCGCATTACAGCTGACTCTCGGCCGCCGCCCCAGCGAGGCGGAAAGAGCAGAGCTAATCGCTTACGCTGATCAGCATGGCTTGGAAAATCTCTGCCGCGTGCTTTTCAATTTGAATGAATTTGTGTTCGTTAATTAAACCAACCAGACTGCCAGCAATGGACCATCACTCCCACTTTACCCGGCGCCATCTGCTCTCCCACGCCTCTGGTGGCTTGTGCGGAATCGCGCTGGCAGATGTGCTGG
>JBJTQD010000258.1:0-14158 GCA_046075445.1 Planctomycetota bacterium | reverse complement strand
GTAATCTTCCAGTAGGCATAGGCCGCTTCGGCTTGGCAAGACTTTTCCGGGTCGCGCATTAGCCCCTCAATCTTCTCCAGTGCCGGCTTGGCGTTGGAGCCGAGGTAACCAAGCCCAATCAGAGCCCGTTCTTTATCGAGGAGGTAAAAGGTATCCAGCCTCTTTGTCAGCAAGCCCACGATGTCGTGGTCAGGACTGGGGCCGAGCATCCCCAGCGTCACGTAAGCCGCGGTGCGAGCCGAAGGGACTCCCTCATCAGCAAGCTTCATCAAGCGAGGGATAGCTGGCTTGGCGATCTCTCCCAAGTTTCGAAAGATATGACAAACCCGAACTTGGATGTTGAATTGACTATCTGGTACGTCGAGCAACTTGACCAGCTTGTCGTAAGCCGGCGCCGCTTCCTTGCCCATTGCATCGAGCGCGAACAACGTCGACATCCGGTCAGCAAGACTTTCCGAGTCCAATTTCTCAACCAGCCGCGGAATGTACTCACGTCCCTCCAGCCCGAGAATCGTCAGGTAGACACAGCCTTCGTAATATTTTTTGGGGTCTTCCGCGACGAGCAGCGGCTGCAAATCGGGAATCATGTTTTTCCCCAGTGCCCGTACCGCATTCTCCGCCGCGAAGCGAACAACTTCGTTGGGCTGCATCAGCGAGGGATAAATGCCTTCCAATGACTTTGGCAGATACTCTGGATGTTGCCCAAGTTCCAGCAGCGCCTCAATTCTGAGTTTTTCATCCTCTGACTTACAAGCCGCCAACAACTCTTCGAGCGACTTGTCGGACTTGGCTTCTTTCGCCGACTTGTCTGTCACACTTTCCTGCAGCGGCTTATCTCCGCCGAGATTACGCCAGAGCCCTTGATTCCAGTACAACCCAACCGGCAGTCCGACGCAGAGACAGAAGCCGGCAAGTAGAGAAAATCGGTTTGCCCAAATTCGTTGCGGCAAGGTCAGAGAACTCCGGTCCGTGGGCTGTGTAAGCGACATATGTATCAGCTCGAGTAGAGAGAGCGTAGCAGTTCAGTCGACCCAGCGCGAGCGGCACCGGAACGATGTCCGGTCGCCACTCGAGGATTGAGTCGACACCAGATTCTATCGCTGCGAGCAGGTTGCGACTATCAAACTGGCAGCCCAAAAAGATACGGACCGGCACCAAAAAATCGGGAACTTCGATTTTCCGCAGGTCGTCTTGGGTTGAACCTACTCTTCGTTGCCGGTCTGCAGCACCGCCATGAAGGCTTTTTGCGGAATGTCGACCGAGCCGATCGACTTCATCCGCTTCTTGCCTTCCTTCTGCTTTTGCCAGAGTTTTCGCTTCCGCGAGATGTCACCGCCGTAGCACTTCGCGGTCACGTTCTTTCGCATCGCCTTGACCGTTTCGCGGGCGATCACGCGCGAGCCAATCGCCGCCTGGACTGCGACTTCAAACATGTGGCGATCGATCTCTTCCTTAAGTTTTTTGCAAACGGCCCGACCACGACGGTCCGCATCACCGCGGTTGCAGACAATGCTCAGGGCATCGACCCGCTTGGCATTGACGAGAATGTCCAAGCGGACCAGGTCGGCAGCAGCGTAACCGATCACCTCATAATCCATGGTGCCGTAGCCACGCGTGATGCTTTTCAGCTTGTCGTGCATGTCATAGATGACTTCGGCCAGCGGTAATTCATAAGTCAACATCACGCGTGTCGCGGAGAGATACTCGGTGCTCTTGAGGATGCCGCGGCGGTCCTGACAGAGTTTCATCACCGGTCCCACGTACTCGTCGGGAATGATCAAAGAGGTCCGGACAATCGGTTGGCGGAACTCCTCGATGTCGCCCGAATCAGGCACTTCCTGCGGCCGGTGGATTTCCAGTAGCTCCCCCTTTTTCGTCAGCACTTCGTAGGTGACGTTCGGGGCCGTTTGAATCAGGTCGACATCAGCCTCTCCCTCCAGCCGCTGCTGAATGATTTCCATATGCAGCAGACCGAGGAAGCCACAACGGAATCCGAATCCGAGTGCATCGCTGGACTCTGGGGCAAACTCAAAACTGGGGTCGTTGATTGAAAGCTTGGTCAGTGCATCGCGGAGTTCGGTGAAGTCCTGTCCGTCAGACGGATAGAGTCCGCAGTAAACCATTCGTTTGGGCGGCTTGTAGCCGGGCAGGGCAGGGGCTTGGTCGCCATGCGTGACCGTGACCGTATCGCCGATGTGCACCTGATCGATCGACTTAATGTTGCAAATCAAATAGCCGACTTGACCGGCGTGCAGGCTCTGGCAGGGAGCTTGCTTCGGCCGGAACTGACCGAGCTCCTGAATTTCGTAGTTTTGGCCGGTCTTGAGATAGCGGATTTTCTGTCCCTTGCTGACGCGACCATCGACCATCCTCACGTAAGTCACCGCGCCGCGAAACTCGTCGTAGTGAGAGTCGAAGACCATCGCCTGGAGCGACTTGGCCTTGTCGCCCGCTGGTGGGGGAATCCGTTCAATAATTACCGCCAACAGCTGTTCGATGTTGATCCCGCTTTTTGCGCTGACCCTGACGATTTCATCTTTGTCGACGCCAAGCACTAGGTTCATTTCCTCAGCGACTTCATCGGCTCGCTGGTGCGCGAGATCGATTTTGTTAATCACCGGGACAATTTTCAGATCGGCATTAATCGCCGCGTAGGCATTGGCAACCGTTTGTGCTTCGACACCTTGAAAGGCGTCGGCCAGCAGCAAGGCACCTTCGCAGCAGGCGAGGCTGCGGGAAACTTCGTAATGAAAGTCAACGTGGCCGGGGGTATCGATTAGGTTGAGCTCATATTCTTGCCCCTTGTAGGTGTAACGCATGGCCACCGCGCGGGCTTTGATTGTGATCCCCCGCTGGCGTTCCAAAGCGAGGTCGTCCAGCAATTGGTCCTGCATCTCCCGCTTTTGCACCGTTCCGGTAAATTCGAGAAGCCGGTCGGCGAGGGTGCTCTTGCCATGATCGATATGGGCAATGATGCAAAAGTTGCGAATGTATTTGCAATCCAGTTCAGCCATCGGTCGCGTTCTGTCTGTAAATGGTATGAATCGAGTCTGATTCGCTGGCTTCAGGCCTGAGAGGTAACCGGCTCGGGCAGCGAGTTTTCACCAAAATGCGTCAATGACCTTTGTCTTGGTTTAACCAGTGAGCTCGCTGCGCCAGTCCTGCAGCTCCGATGCAGCCTGCATCCGAGCCGAGTTTCGCGAAATCGATTACCAGTTTTCCATGCATCTGCTCAAACAGTTCCGGCTTTAGGCCGTCTCGAATCCGCTTCAGAAAGTCTCGTCCCACTCGGGACTCGAGCTTGCCGAAAGTCATCGCTCCTCCGAAGAGAATGGCCTTGGGGTCGATCGTGTTCGCCACGATCGCAATACCGCGAACGAGGTAGTCCGCAACTTCGTTCACCAGCAGTTCAGCGAGCGCGTCGCGATTTTCGGCAGCGTCTCCAATATCTTTCGCAGTCAAATCGTCGGTAGGAATGTTTCGCAGGGGCGATGATGGATATTCCGGCAGCAGTTCCAGCGCCCGCTTCACAATCGCCGTCGCGCTGGAGTAGGCCTCCAAATGCCCAGGTCGCCCACAGGAGCAGATTCTTGAGTCAGGGCCCCACTCGACTCGAATGTGCCCCACCTCGCCACCAAGACTGTGCTCGCCATCGACCAGCAGGTTATTGATCACAATCCCGCCTCCGACCCCCGTGCCGAGCGTGAAAAAAATCAGGCTGTCGAAAGCCGCTGCAGAGCCTGTCCAAAATTCACCGTAAGCCGCGGCATTGGCGTCGTTGGCAAACGTGACCGGTCTCTCCAATGCCTTGCTCAGCTGGTCGCGAATTGGAAAGTGACGCCAGCCGGGCATATTCGGCGGCTCGAGGATCATTCCCGCCTTGATGTCCATCGTACCGGGCGTTCCCAGCCCGACCGCTGCGACATCTGCGAAATTCAGTCGATGCTCGGCAAACAACTCGGCGATCTTCGTTTTGGCTTGATCGACCGCATACTGAGGACCGAGTTCCTCGCAGGTTGGGAAATCGGACTTAGCAAGAAGCTCACCCGAATCGTCGACGACACCCAATTTTACGTTGGTGCCGCCAACATCAACACCAACAAATAAGGGGAGCTTCATCGGTTCCAAGGGAAGTTTAAAAAAGCGAGTTTACAAGGCTAGCAACGTGAAAAAGACAGTTGAGCAGTATAGACCGGGGCCGAAATTCGCACAAATCCAAACATCTTGACCGAACGCCGAGCCACTTGATGAATCTGTCGAATCGGCCAAGCAGACAGCTGAATTGACCCCGCCAACTGCTCTTGGTGAAACTCGCCAGCCTTTCTTAAGATTACCGGGTGACATTCCGCCTTCGCCACGGGGACCACCGCAAGGAGGCAGTACCCAGCGAAGGACTTCCCTCGGGAAGCCGGAATAGTCACCCGCCTGCGCTGCAGGCAGCGCTTTATTTTTCCCAGGTGATGCAGATCAGGAAAGGATGCCTGAATGAGCATTTCGCTGCAACAAATTGCCGAACTCGTCGGAGGCAAGGTCTCCGGCTCGCCCGAACTTCGGGTCAACGAAGCCGCTTCGATCGCGCGAGCCGTCGCTGGCCAGATCACTTTCGTCACCAGCCCCCAGCATTGGCAGGAATTCCTAGCCTCGCCGGCGGCCGCAGCGATCGTCTCGGGAGTCGAGCAACCGACCGGCAAGCCATGTGTGGTCGTCTCCGATGCTGAGGCCGCCTTCGCTCAAATTGTCGCTTTCTTTCGTCCGCCCATTCGCCGCAGTCGAGTTGGGGTCAGCCCGCAGGCTTTCATCGCCCCTTCCGCAGTGATCGAAACCGACGTGGACATTTACCCCGGAGCCTTTATCGGTGCCGGCGCCGTGATCAGCCGCGGAGCGAGAATCTACCCCGGTGCCTGCGTCCTTGAGAACTGCCACATCGGTCGCGATGTGACCATCTTCCCCAACGCCGTCCTGTATGAAAACACTATCGTTGGCGACGGCTCGATCATTCATGCGGGCGTCGTCCTCGGTGCTCATGGATTCGGTTATCGCACTCGCGGTGGTCGCCACGAACTCTCGCCACAACTCGGTAACGTTCGAATCGGTTCCCAAGTCGAAATCGGCGCGAACTCGACGATCGACCGCGGGACGTTTGATGCCACCACGGTCGGCGATGGAACCAAGCTTGATGACCAAGTGATGATCGGCCACAACTGCCAGATTGGTCGCCACAATCTGCTCTGCTCACAAGTCGGAATCGCTGGGAGCAGTTCTACTGGCGACTACGTCGTGATGGCTGGCCAAGTCGGTATCGGCGACCACATTCAAATTGGCGAGAAGACGACACTCTGCGCCAAAGCTGGAATCATGAATGACGTCCCGGCGGGCGAGGTCTATCTCGGAATCCCGGCGACGCCAATCAAAGAACAAATGCAAATCATGGCTTGCACGAACAAGCTGCCTGAACTGCGCAGCCAAATTCGAGCCCTGAGCAAGCAACTCGCCGCGCTGCAAGCTGCTCCACCGGCCGCCGCAGCACCGAACTCGGACGCTACTGAAAACAAAGCTGCCTGATCTCGAGCTCTCTGCTTTTTCGAACACGTTTCCTTTCGATGGTCTGATTGATGAGTCTTCAAACCGCCAGCCCCGACTTGCTGCCCTTGCCCGCAGCCCAAGTGCAACCGAGCACCGGGCCAAAGCGGATTGGGCTGATCGCTGGCTGGGGGGATTTTCCCTTATTACTCGCCGAGCGACTGAACGAACTTGGATACGAAATTTATTGCGTAGGAGTGGCCGGACATTACAACCCTGAGATCGAACAGTACTGCAAAGTGCTGAAGTCCTTTGGGCTGGGGCGGATGGGGGCTCAAGTTCGCTTTCTCCGCCGGCATGGCGTTCAGTCCGCGGCGATGGCCGGAAAGATCTTCAAGACATTGCTCTTCAAACGCTGGGCGCTGCTCAGACATCGTCCCGATTGGCTGACGATGCGGCATTTTTTTCATCACTTCGTTTCCGGCCGCAAGAATCGCAACGACGATTCCTTGCTGCTGGCCGTCACCGGACTATTTCGCCAACACGGAATCACCATGCTGCCCGCCACCACACTCGCACCTGAATTGCTCGTTCGCGATGGGTTGCTCACCAGCCGGCCAATCACCCCGCACCAGTGGCGTGACATTGCCTTCGGCTGGCACTTGGCAAAGGAGATGGGCCGGCTCGATATCGGGCAGAGCGTTGCAGTGAAGGGTCGCGCCGTCTTGGCTGTCGAGGCAATTGAGGGAACCGATGAGTGCATCCGCCGCGCAGGTCAGCTCTGCCCCGCAGGTGGTTTTACCGTAGTCAAAGTTGCCAAGCCGAGTCAGGACATGCGCTTTGACGTGCCCACCGTCGGACTCGGGACGATTCAAACGATGCGAGCCGTTGGAGCGCGCGTGCTCGCGATCGAATCAGAGAAGACGATCATCCTCAACCCCGATGAGATGCTCGCCCTTGCAAGCTCAGCGGGCATCTCGGTAATCGCCGTCAATCAGGACAGCCTCCAGCGACAAGCCTTTGCAGCTTGAGCCCGTTAGCTGCCCAGAACAGAGCCGTACCGCGGACAAAACAGCGGGCAACACTACCTTTCAATTCCGGTTCATAATGGCGATTGCGCCCCTTTAAAAACACTTCTGGCTGGACCTGCGCCGCCAGGAATTCCTCGAAAGTCCGACGCCCTGAAACCGAAGCGGTAGAATGCCGGTACCACTATTGGCTTTCTGCCTCGGTGCCGTCGGCCCGTTTCAATATTTTCGTTCTGAGACTCGTTATCAGGAATTCCACCCTTTCAGGAATCGCACCGTGAACGCGGCTCTCTTCTTTCAACCACCTCGGCTTCTGTGCGGGATTGCGGCTTTGCTGCTGCTCTTGCTTTTGCCCGCTCGGATCGCTGCTCAGCAAACGGCAACTGCTGAGGGCGCAGCACCAGCATCCGCCACAACCCTGACAAGCTCACTCGATTTTGTTCCCGCCGACACCGCGTTTTACTTTGCCACCTCCAGTCACCAGCAAATTTGGAACAGCTTTGTCCAAAGCCGCGCCTATGCCGCGCTGAAAGACACTCCCGCCGGGCGAAAGATGCGGAAGGCCTATCGCAAAGGACTCTCGCGCGGCTGGGACCAATTCGGCGAGAACCCGTTTCGCTATTACCTCGAAGGGTACGCCAACTCGATCGATAGCGTGCAAGGCAAATTGGTCATGCCTTATCTCGAGCGGCTGTTTGCCCACGAGCTGTTCGCTTACGGCGACAGCCGGGTTGTTCCCTTCATGCAAACGCTCGGTGCTTACTACGACGATCTGAACGCCGCCGTCATTGACTCTGCCGAGCAGGAAAATCCGGATGAGTTATGGAGGAAGTTCGAGGCTATCGGCAACCAACACCTGAGCACGCTGGAAGTACCAACGATCGTGATTGGCGCGATCACCGACGAACCGGAAGTCTTTGTCGGTTTTCTCGAGCTGATGAACACAGGGTTCCAGCAAATCATTCGGGAAAATCCGACCGAGATGGAGCTGCTCGCAAAAGCGGTTCGTTTTCAAAGCGAGGGAACGGGCGCTGCGGATCGCTTGGCCTGGTTCGGACTTGAAATCGCAGGCGATGAGTTGCCGTTTGACCAGCTGAAAGCCGTCGACCCAGACCTTGAGCCTCTGGTGGGGGCGTTCCAGCCGATGTTCGCCGGCAAACGTTTCGCCTTGGCCTTTGCCGTCCGCGGGCAAGCCGTGATGCTGACGTTTGGCCCCTCTTTTGAGCACCTGCGGAAGCTCGGCGCCGGTCCGCTGCTGGTCGACCTACCGCAGCTGGAGCTGCTGCGAACCGCGCGGAGTGCCGGCCAGCCGATTTGTTTGGCTGGCTATCGTTCGACTGAATTTGCCCGCCTGACCAGTTCGACCTGGAGCGGGTGGGCGCGCGGCGCTTCGTATTTGCTGAATCAAGTAATCGCAGGTGCAGACAGCGAACTCCTCACTGAATCGGAGAAGCTGGAGCTGATTAAAAAATTTGAGTCGGAGTCAGATCAATGCGCGCGAGAACTAGAGGCTTTGGAATCCAAGCCGGGTGCGTCGCTCGCTTATGGCTTGCTAACGGATGAGGGGATTGAAGGTTATGTGATCGAGTTCGATCAACCGGCTGAGCCCGAAAGCAATCAGCCGCTGCAACTACCCAGCCTGCTCTCCACCCAGCCTCTGTTTGCCGCATTCAATCGCAATCAGGCCAGTGCGGAACACTGGAAGATTATTGGCAAGTATTCCGAAAAGCTATTTGTCGGGCTCGAACACTACGGACCACTGCTGGCCGAGGATTTGGAACGGGCTGAGATATCGGCCATCGTGCTGGAGCGACTTGCTCCGCTGATGCAGAGCCTCGCGCAGACAACGCTGAGCGAACTGATGCCGGAGATGGCTGGGCGCGAATGGGGGCTGGTCGTCGACTTTTCGCAGACCAAGAAAAAATGGCACCGCGAGATGCCCGCCGCCAGCGATCCGCTCCCCATGCCCGGCGCCGTGATGCTGCTGCAGTTTCAAGACGCCACCGTCATACGACATGTCGGCGCGGAGTACCTCACGGCTACTCGCAAGTTGCTGCAAGACGCCAAAGAACTCGGCGCGGGCGATCTGCCCAGCTCGCTGGAAATTCCCGACCCCAAACAGCAGACTCTTCCGATCGGAACTGAATTTGGCTTTCCACTGCCGAGTGCACTCGGGCTGACTTCGGACTGGAAGCCGCACACGGTGATGAGCGATCACCTGCTCGCGATCGGTTACTTTCCCGAGCAGACAGCTCGGATACTCCAGCCGCTGCCGAAGCCTGAGCAACGCGATTCAGCGACTCCAGATTCCTCCGCCAAGTCCTTGCTCTTTGGGCCGGCAGGGGAGACGGCCAGAGCGACAAGCAGCGGCCTGCTTTATTTCGACAATCACCAGTTAGCTGCTGCCGTGGAAGCTTGGCTGAACTATGGCTTTGAGCAAGCCAAAGCGAACGGTGAGTCGCTCGATATGGCAATCGCTGCCGACTCGGAAGATCTGAATCTGAGTGAACAAGAGCTGCGAGAAACGCTCGCGGGGGCTTTCAACTTCTACCGCACATTTGCCGGCTTTTCGTCGCGCACTTACCGACAGGAAAACGCAAGTGTGAGACATTTCCTTTTGAAATTTTCGGATCGCTAGGCGGTCCAGCGATCTTCGCACAGCAGTGCCAAAAGTCTTCCTTGCCACCACTCACCTCGCGTCAGCGGTGGCCCAATTCTCGATTTGCGATTAACAACACTTGAGAAAAAAGACGACGCCTTTAACAGGGTTCTGCGCGGTTGAGGACAATCGCTACACGATCTTGGTCGGCATGGATTTGGCTGAGAGATTAAAGCAGCCAGTAGAGTAGCGCGGCGATGGCGAGCAAAGCAATCGCGAAGCAGGTCTGCAATCGCTTGGTGTAGTGACTGTGGGTCACATGATCAGCTTTGAGATAGCCAAACAGCAGCGTGAGCGAGGCGAGGATTCCGCCGGCACCGAGCCCCACCCATTTCAGCGACTCGCGCAGTTCGGGGTAACGCTTCCAGCGATCCACAAGTCGGAAAAAATTGGGGCCGAGACTCGCTTCGGCAAACCCTCGGTAATAAGGGACCGGGGTTTGATTTCGCAGAGCGGCCGCCTCGCGCGTTACCTCGTCCTCGTACGGCAGCAGTAACAAGTGCCCCTTTGGAATCAGCCGCGAACCAATAAACTCCGGGCTGAGCTCGGGTAAAACTGCAGGGTCAGATGGATTGGCAAACCCCAACTCACGGAGAATTTCCTCGCGCAGCAACTGCGTGAGATTTTTTATCGCCGAGGGGATTGAAGTTTGCCCCTCAAGCGAAACGCCAATCAAACGCGACTGCTTGGTCTCGTTCCATCCCTGATGAAACCACTCGGGAGCAGCTGGAGTTACTACGGAAATGTCGGCCGTGCCAATTTCTAGAGGGCTCTCACTCTCATCGTCTCGGCCGGAACTCGTAGGGAACTGATTCGAGTTCGTCGGGCCGAAATCGCTCTCAAACTCAAAGTTAGAAATCCAAGCAGAGTCTTTCGAGATCTGCCTTCCAGGCATAAGGGACGCATTGATTCCGATCGCGAGCAGCCCGATCAATCCGAGCAGAGCCACCGGTTTCCAATTTTTCATGCGAACCCTCGCTCGCGAACCAGTTGTTCACGCTGGCCCGGGGCCAACCAAGGTGCTGCAAGTTGAGTCGCAACGGCCGTGATGGCAATCAGAACGCCTTGCCATTTGGCATCGACCTGCAGCATCTCAGCTGCAAACACCGCGCAGAGCAGGCAAATCCCGACTTGAAACAAGCTGAGTCTGGTCTTGCGCAGCGGATCTGCGACGGCCGACCAATTAGGCAGGGCAAAGACAACAGCCGGGTAGAGCAAGTAACTGAAACTACTGAACATTTCGGGACCACCATCGGCCGGCCCGCGGACTGAGTCGACCAAATCAACGCCGAGATAGCGTGCCAGCATAAAGCTTGCCAAACCTACCGCGATGCCGATGCCTGCGAGCGTCAATCGGCGCAACCAGAAGTCTCCCTGCCGATGTTCCCAGGTCTTGCTTGCGACGAGTACGCCCCAAGAACCAAGTACAGAGGAAATCGCCAGCCAAGCGTACATCGCCCAAGATTCCAAGTCCGTTGTCTTAGGCTGGACTCCATCCATTGCTGGACCGATCGCCAAACCGACGAGGCTGAGCAATCCGCCGGCCGCAGCGGCGACCAAAAGCGAACCGAGGAGTTCCGTCATGCGGTCGGTTATCGGGCGGCTTCCCAACCATTGCCGAGCGACCCACTGCTGGCGCAGCCGCAATTCCCTTTTCGACAACTTCGGCGCGACTTCATGGTCGGCCGGCATCGTCAGCGTTCGAAAACAGTAAAAAACGAGATAGCAAAGCCCGAGGCCCAGAGCCAAAGGCAAGAGCCAAGCCGAGTTAAGCAGCAATACGAGCGCGCCAAGGGTAGCGACAAAGACTTTGAATGGTGTCGCCAGTTCGGGATTATTCCACCAGCCGAGGATCTCCGTCATGCTGCTGCGGACCGCCGCCGCAATGGGCTCCCGCTTAGAGGTGCGAGCTCCAGTAGGCAATGAACCATTCGCGTTTCGCTGCAGCAAAGTCTGCGGCACGCCGGGACTTTTGCCGGGCGCCGTCGGCACAGAATCAACGCTGTGGTACTGAACTTTGCCAAACGAAATGTCGGGCACAGGGCTTTTTCTTCCAGCGTTGTTCGCATCAACAAAGACCAAGTCATCGAGGTCGCTGTTTGTTTGACTCGGCGGCGTGACTCGCTGGCTCGCTGGCGGACTATTTCCTCGCGACGTTGCACGGGGCTCGAGCGATACTGCCGGGCTCGGATTACTCGCGCCGGGGCTGAGTCGCTCTTTCGCATTCGCCGCGACCTCGTCCCAAGGCAAGTCAGCACAGAGTTCGGGAACGCTGGCGTAACGCCACTCTGGATCCTTTGCCAATGCTCGCTCGACCACGTCGCGGAACGGTTCGGGGATTAACGACAAGTCAGGATCATCGGTGAGGTGCTTCATGATGATTTCCTGAGCACTCTCACCATCAAACGGCAAGCGGCCGGAAAGCATCTCGTACAACATCACACCGAGCGCATAGATATCGATCTGCTTGCCATAGACTCCCTTTCCAATCTCAGGAGCCATGTAGTGAAACGTCCCGACACTTTCCGTCTGGCCGCTGCGGCGACTGGTCGAGATAAACTTCGAAAGACCGTAGTCGCCAATTTTTACGACCTGTTCATCGGTGTCGTAAAAGACGTTGCCGGGCTTCAGGTCGCGATGGACGATTCCGCGGTCATGCAGGTAGTTGACCCCTGCAGCGATCGAAGTGAACCAATGCTTGGTGACATCTTCCGGCAACCCATTGGGAGCGTTCTCAAGAGCGTCCCGCAGGCTGTGTCCTGGAACGTATTCCATTACGACCCAGCTTTCGCCATCGTGGGTCGTGCGAATATCCCAAAGCGAGATCAAGTTGACGTGCTTGAGATTGAGACATTGCCGGACCCCACGTAGCTCGATGTCGAGGTTCCGCTGAATTCGTTTAAGCGCAACCTCCTTACCGGCGTCGCTGACTGCAAAGTAGACTTCCCCAAAACCACCGCTGCCGACACCGCGTTTGATCGTGTATCCCTCCAGCGGACGGGATCCACTGGCGTGAGTGAACCGAGCGGGGCGTCGCTGCCGAGCCGGTCCAGCCTCGGCCAGCGCGGCGTCCTTGGCGGCACCTGCGGGGTGCGAAGTTTCAGCTTGCTCGTCACCGGGAGGCTTCAAAGTAATCGCACTCGATTCAGGGTAGGTCGTTTTATGTGAGGTGTGCAAAGGGATACGTCCGACTCATGATGTTGGTTTCATTTTATCCGGTTTCCGCCAACCAAAAACCGAAAATCCATGCTCAAAGACGCTTCCGCCTCGCCGCCTTGCAAAATGTGCGAGCCCGCGGGCTGAGCAGCCCGCTTCCTTCGCTCAAATCGTTACTTTCCAAACCGGTTCTCCGCACCTGACAGTTTTGGAGGGCCTTGGCTTGTTCTCCATCCGCTCCTGTCCGATCAATGTTCCTGCCAGCTCAAACGGGCTCCAGCTTCAGGGAAAACTCACCGCCAACTCCCGAAACCGACGACTCCAAACCAAGCGGAGTCACCAGCCCTCGAACTTGGCCATCAACCCTCAGTGGCAACTCGCTCCGCAAAAACAACTGGTCCTGACGGCGAAACAAAATCAAATCACTCGGCCAATCAGAACAATAGACGTGATTGCTACGATGCGGTCCGAGGATCAGCGTATCAGCCAACAGCAGGATGCCATCCGAAGTAGGAACGGTCCGGTGCGGGCTGCAGTAGTCCAGCCGAGCAGAACTGCTCAGCGGATGCGTCTGCGAAAACTGCCAATAGACCTGGCCGGGAAGTTCCAACCGTGAACCGCTGCTCAAGCTGGTCGGCTGACGAATTGCCTTGCCGTTCACTCGCGTCGGTCCCAGTGGAACCAAGACGTACTGCTCTTGATTGCGTTCAATTCTCAAATGCCGGCGACGGAGATCGGCTTGGAGCGAAATCTCGACACCCGGTTGCTCGACATAACTACCGGCCGTAACCACCGGGCCAGGGCAAACAAGGTATCCGCCAACGCCATCGATCCAAAGCATAAATCGCGAGAGCCGCCCGGAATCAGGCACCATCTGAACTGCCGTCACGCGGCTGGTTTCTGATTGCAAAGCGGGTACTTCGTCTCGTCTGTTTACTGACGCCTCCGCCAGCTTGGTCTTCAAAGTCGCGGCGGGAAAGGCGATGACTTCTGCTTCACTTTTCTCCAGTCGCTTCAGGGCAGCAACCGCGGTCGGGTCTTCCGGTGAGATAGCGAGGAGTTTCTCAGCCAGTTCTCTGACGGCTGTCAGACGCCGCCCACAAATTGCTTGATGCAGTTGCTGCTTCAGCTCATGAAACTCCGCCGCCGATCGACGCAAGGCTTCCAGCCTGAGTCTAAAGACCTGCAGCTCGGGGCGCTCGCGCACGACTTCTTCCAAACAGCGGACTGCCGCTGGCCAATCTCCGTGCCGAGCGAACTCCTCGGCTGCGCTGACAGAGCGAGCCGTTTTCAGACTCCGCGTCGCCCGCCAATCGCGCACACCGCGCTGCTCAAGCGAGTCGAGCGCCGCGATCACTTCGGCAGTCTGCCCAGCCAACAGTTGCTGATCAGCCGAAGCGATCGTCTCTTCCACGAGTCGGCTCTTTTGCGACTGCAGCCATTCGCGCCGCCGGTCTGCGCAAACCTGTTCGGCTGCGGCAAAGTCAGCCCACGCATGGTTGAAGCTACTCTGAGCCCAGTGCCAGTAGGCGTTCTTCACGAGCCGCCGCATCACGTAGGCAGCCAGCCAACTGAACGGCCACGCTTGCCGCTGCGGTTGGTCGGACAACAGCGCCGCTGCCGTGTGCAACTGCCCTTGCTGCAAGCAGCTGAAGGCAGTGCGAGTCGTCGACCAGAGTTGGAGAGCGGAACTGGGCATGGGTTGTTAGTTGTTAGTTGTTAGTTGTTAGTTGTTAGTTGTTAGTTGTTAGTTGCTGGGACTTTGGTTTAGTTCCTGTCGGCCAGGTCCTCGCGC
>JBJTQD010000257.1:0-10506 GCA_046075445.1 Planctomycetota bacterium | reverse complement strand
TATTATCGAAAGGAGACTTAGGGCAGTTTTCAGGTACGGCAAGACTGCCCCGTCAGCGTTTCGTACCCGAGTGACTTAACGCAGGCTCTTCTTCGTTCGCGTTCGGAAATCGGCCCTAACTCATCAGACTCTCTTTTATGCCCCTGCTGATAACTGCTGACGAAGCCGTCTCAAAGAAGCAACTCGTCCTCTTGGACCGGCCCGTAACGATCGGGCGACATCCCGATTGCGAGGTGGTGATCGACGACAATTCAGTTAGCCGTCGGCATGCAAGAATTTCCTGCGAAGAAGGGCATTTCTACTTGGAGGATTTGGACAGCCGCAATGGGACGGAAGTCAACGGCAGCCAGATTCGCGGCAAGACCCGATTGTTCGACGGCGCGGAAATCGGAATCTGTGATATCCGTTTTCGATTTCACTCGGAGGATTCCTCCTCAGATAAGCCGCTCACGACTCGCCTTGACTCCGCAGCCGTCAAACTCAAGACGAGTTTCTTTTTTGCGGAAGAGGCAGATCGGCTCGACAGCAGCAAAATTGTCAGTCAACTGGAGCTTTGCTCGGCAAAGACGCTGAAGGATTCGGCCGGCGATCTGAAGGAAAAGCTCAAAGCGCTATCTGCGATCACGCTCTCACTTAGCACCGCCTGGGAACAAGGTGAAATCCTGCGTCGTGTGCTTGACACTCTGTTTGAGTTGTTTAGTAACTCAGACCGTGGATTCATTGTGCTGGTCGACAAAACTGGCGAGATCACGCCGCATCAAATGAAAACGCGGCGTCCGCAGGATACCGAGCGAATCCGGATCAGCCACACGATAATCCGAACCGTTCTGGAATCGAAACAAGCCGTACTGTCGGCGGACGCGGCTAACGACGAGCGATTTGACCTCAGCCAAAGTGTCGTCGATTTCAAAATTCGCTCGCTCATGTGCGCTCCGCTGGTCGATGCCGATGACCAACCGATCGGCGCTATCCAACTGGACACGCTTCGCAGCACCGTCGCCTATGATCAAGATGATTTAGAGGTCTTGGCTACGGTTGCGATTCAAGCGAGCTTGGCCCTGCAGAAACTGGAACTCTTTCGGCAGGCCGAAGAAAACCGCCAATTGGAGCAGGACTTGCGGTTGGCTCAGGAAGTTCAACTCCGGTTTCTCCCGCAAGCAGAGCCTCAAGTCTCGGGGTACTCCTTTTTCTCGTATTACCGCCCAGCAACGCAGGTTGGCGGCGATTACTTTGATTACTTCCGATTGACCGATCATCAATGGGTAGTGGTTGTCGCGGATGTCGTCGGCCACGGAGTCGCCGCCGCGTTGTTGATGGCCAAAATTGCCGCCGACGCGAGATTCGCCTGCGCCCTTAATCATGCCGACCCGGTGAAAGCGCTGGAGCAAATCAATCGCAGTCTTAACGGCTTAAATATGGATCGATTCGTTACCTTGATTTTGGGTTATCTTGATTCCAGTAAGCACGAGATGACGTTTGCAAACGCTGGCCATTTGCCGCCGCTCGTACGCGAGGCAAGTGGTGTGACGCATTGGGTCAAACAAGCGCGACGCTCTTTGCCATTGGGTGTATCCGACTCGGCGGCTTATTTTTCAGAAACGATCAGCCTCCAGCCCGGCGACAATGTGCTGCTGTTCACCGATGGGTTGTCCGACGTAATGAACTCCCAAGGTGATCAATTCGGAATGGAACGACTCGCTCGCGAAGTCGAGTTGAGCCCCAATCGAGCCCCGGAATCGATCGGAAAAGCCGTTTGTCAGGCTGCGAAGAACCATCTGGGAACTGCTGTGCAGCACGATGACATCTGCCTAGTCGTTTTCGGGCGGAACCAGTAGTGAGACTGTTCTTGCCAAGAGCGAGCGTTCTATTTGGCTAAGACACTTTGCTGGTCGCGCACTTTCCTGACTCGCAGCGGCCGGTCAGTCGCAGGCGATACCGCGCGAAAATTCGATAGCCAAGGTCGAGCAAATTCCGCACAAGCGGCAGTCTGGTTGGAGCAACCAGCCAGCCCAGTCCAACCGCCGAGTAAAGTCTTCGAAAGACTTCAACGCCTTCTATCCATGTACCGTCCGGAAGCCGTCCGTGGATTCGGGCCATCAGTTCGGCTTGCGTCTTGCCGAGTAGTTCTGCATCAAATTCCGGGTCAGCGATATCGGTGAACTCAACATTCTGTTTCTTGTCGCGTTTCCTCAGCCAATCGATCTCGCGTTTGCAGAGTGGGCAGTCGCCATCGAAAAACACCTCGACCTGCCAGTTTCCAAGTCGCGGCTCGTAAGATTGTCCCATTAGCTTTTGGGAAGGTGCGACTTGCGTGCTCGACATGGAGTGATATTCCGAGAACAACTGCCGATGGGGCTTTGAGAGAGATGGCAACAAGAGGTTGGCTTGAGGTCGGAGCAAAGCGGCGTATACCGCGGCCTGTTCAGACTTCCCTTCAGAGGGAATACCGCGATGCGGGACGAGCAGATAACCCCGAACTAGAACGCAGGGGATTTCCTAGGCTCAAAAGAACTTGTTTCGCAGTTTCTCGAGCAGTTTTAGCGGTGCTTTGGGTTGAAGTTGATCGTCCAGCAGGCCACCGGAGGGATAGCGGAGGTCGTCGCCGTCTCTCGCTTGTTGCCAGAGAATGCCCTGTACGGCAGGACGCGCCAGCAACATCGGGATGACCGTCTCAAGCAGACTTAATCGCTGGTCGTCGGTCATGCCTCCGCGGGGCTGGTTAATTACGAAGTCTTTGGACGGCTGCCCCGCTTGGGTGATCGGCTCGTGAGCAAAAGGCGCGCGAAGCAGCACAATCAGCGGCAAGCCGAATTGGCTCCAGGTATCGATCAGCTCAACCCATTGCAGCGGCTCGCGAGGAAGACTGCCAGTTGGTGAATAGTCGAGGTGGATTTCCAAACCCAGCATGCTAATCGATACGCCCCGGCGGAGCAGCGAATCGGCGATTTGCAATGCATGGGTTCCGCCTACTGACCAAGCAAGTCGTTCGCACCAGGGACCATCGAAGCTGATCATCGTGGGAATCCGGTTTCCTGAATCCTCCAGAGTCTGCAGCACATCGATTGTCGCTTGGAGTTGCTGCGGATAGCTCAGCAGGCGATGCCCGGTCCCATTCAGACCAGAGACAGCGTGAATCAGCTTTACCGATTCTGGAAGGTTGCTGACTTGCTCCCGCACCTCGGCCATCAAAAGATTTCGCCGGGCATCGAAATCGTCTGCTTCAAGCAAACGGGGTGGCAATCCGTTCGGACTGGCGTCGAGCAATGGTCCGAGGATTGCATTTTGTACCGAGCGATCGATCTCGGCCGCATCTTGGAGTTGGACTATCTCGAAGTATTCGCCGAGTTGGTTGGCGACGGCTTGGTCCCAAACACCGAGACGGGCTCCGAACCAGTACTTCGCCAAGTTGATTTGGCTACGTCGGATGGGTGTGATTTGCTCGGCGAACGCTTCAGAAATAGCAAAGATGGCTTTGATGCTGTGCTCGAGGGATTCGCTGGCAGCAGCTTCTGCCTTAGTTGGTTCTGCCGTGAATATCGCATGCTCTAGCGACCGCGTCGCCTCGGCAACCAAAGCGTGAACCGACTCGTCGAGTCGCATTCCCCCCTCGATCCAATTCGAGAGTTGATTACGGAGGCGATTGAGAGTCCCACGTGCAAGTTCGCGGGTCAGCTGGTATTCCGTCGAGCCCTCGGGAAGTGTCCCCGTACTGACGACCAATTCGCCGTGGTCGTGAAACGGGTAGACCATGTAAAGATGTCCCGATTCGTCCTTGTTGCGATTGATGGTCAGCGTTTGAGCTTCACGGGCGATTCGGCAAGGCCACGCCAAACCATCCAAGCCAACCACATGGAGCGAACTGGCCTGTCGTTTCTCGAGCGACCAGGAGGCTGGGATTGAGAATTTCAGTACGCCCATGAAAGTTCATTGCTCGGCGGGACGGGGGTTTGAAGTTTCCGGCGATGGCCCCGATAATCTCGTTGAACGCGCTGCCGGCGGTTGGGCATTTTAACTCTGGCAGTCCGGTCCTGACAGACCGTGGCGCTCTTTGGGCGACCGTCAGTCAGATTGGGGGCCCAAGAGATATACTTGGACCGTTTTGGTTCAAGTTTGGCCCGGCAGGGAACCGTTTTTCGCGAGGGAAAGCAGCATGACCGCTGAATTGGCTCGGCAAGGGAAGGTCAGAGATATTTACGACTTGGGCGACAGTTTTCTGATGGTCGCCTCGGATCGAATTAGCGCCTTCGACTGGATTTTGCCGACGACGATTCCGGATAAAGGCCGGGTGTTAACGCAAATCAGCCTCTTCTGGTTCGAATTTCTCGGGATGCCGAACCATTTAATCACAGCTTCCCTCGACGGAATCGACCTGCCAGTCGGGCTAACTCGCGAAGAGCTTGAAGGCCGAACCATGGTGGTCAAGAAATGCGAAGTGATTCCGATCGAGTGCGTTGTTCGTGGATATCTCGTCGGCTCTGGGTGGAAAGACTATCAGCGGACCGGTGCCGTCTGCGGGCATCTCTTGCCACAAGGCTTGAGAAACTGCGAGCGATTTCCCGAGCCGATTTTCACTCCCGCAACGAAAGCTGAAACGGGACACGATGAGAACATCAATTTCGAAACGGCAAGTAACAAGGTTGGAGAGGATGTTGCCCGGGAGCTGCGGGACAAGAGTCTCGGGATTTATCGGCTCGCTTCAGGACATGCGGCAAGTCGCGGCATTATTCTGGCTGACACCAAGTTTGAGTTCGGCTGGCATGAAGGAAGAATTATCCTGATCGACGAGGTGTTGACTCCCGACAGCTCACGCTTCTGGCCAGCAGAAGAGTACGAACCGGGGCGAAACCAGCGTTCCTTTGACAAGCAGTACGTACGTGAGTTTCTCGAGTCTACCACTTGGGATAAGAACAGCCCGCCGCCGGAATTGCCGGAAGAGATCGTGGTTCGAACCCGAGAAAAGTACATCGAAGCGTTCGAACGATTGAGTGGACGCGAGTTCCCTTGGCGCTAAGCTTTTTGAGACTTACGCCACAAAAACTACGGCGTGTCATGGTTAGGCTCGTCTAGCCGCCGATTTGGTACATCGCCCGCTGCGGTCGAATGAACCGCTCATCGTTAATCCCGTGCCCAGCTTTTTTTGCGCCCACACAGGTGCGGATGAGTTCAAGCACCTCTTCGTCAATGGCCTTCGACCGCAACAGCGCGCGGGCGTCGAATTCCTCGGTAGAAAATAAGCAGTTTCGCAATTGCCCCTCCGCCGTGATCCTCAGCCGATTGCATGCACCGCAAAACGGTTCGCTGACCGGATTGATAAAGCCAACTTCGCCGCGGCCATCGGCAAAGAGATAGTCGACGGCCGGTTGGCTGGGGTCAGTCCGTTTTGCTGGTGTGAGCGGGCCAAAGGTTTGCTCGAGTATCTCTTTGATGCGGGCACCCGAAAGAACGAGCTTTTGAGACCAAGTCTGATCGGCATCCATCGGCATGTACTCGATGAACCGAAGCGTGTGCCCGGACTCGCGGCAAAATTCAGCCAGTGGGATGACGTCAGCTTCCGTGAGCCCAGCGATCGAGACCGCGTTGATTCGAATCTTGCGGAAGCCAACCTCAGCGGCGCGGCGCAAGCCTGCCAACACCTGTTCTAAACCATTGCGGCGAGTGATCTGTTCGAAAATCTCCGGCCGCAGACTGTCGAGGCTGACGTTCAGTCGCATCAACCCGGCCTCGAAGAGTGTTTCGGCTTGCTCCTCCAGAAGCACGGCGTTTGTGGTCAAAGCCAAATCCTCGACACCTTCGATGCTTCTCAGCATTCGAACCAGTTGGTGGAGTTCGCGACGAACGAGCGGTTCTCCACCGGTGAGGCGAAACTTTCGAATGCCAAGCTGAGTCGCCAGTTCGGCAAACCTTGCGATCTCCTCAAAAGTTAGCAAATCTGTTTTCGGTAGAAACGTGATGTTTTCGTAGGGCATGCAGTAAAAGCAGCGAATGTTGCAGCGGTCGGTAACGCTAATCCGAAGGCTGTCGTGAACTCTGCCGAAAGAGTCAATCAACATCGTGACCTCCGACTGGGCGTGCGGCCTTCGCCGGAATGCCGGGATGAATCCACTCGCGGGACCCATCGGCCCAATGCTCCTGTTTCCAGATCGGAGCTCGCTCCTTGAGCGTATCGATCAGCCAACGGGCTGCCTCGAATGCAGCGTCGCGATGAGCAGACGAAGCTCCCACCAGAACGCTTGCTTCACCGAGGGGGACGACGCCAACGCGGTGCCAAACAAGGCAGTCGAGCAAGGTCCAGCGCCTCATCGCCTCTTCCACTAATTCCTCGAGGACCTTTTGGGCGAGTTCCGGATAGCACTCGTAAGTCAACTCAACCGTCTCTTGTCCATTCGTCAACCGGCGCGTAGTCCCGGTAAAAACGACGCAGGCCCCGGCATCGATGGAGCGCAATCGCTCATAAGCTTGAGTGATATCGAGCGGATCGCTTGTAATTTCTACCATGGACGGGAAACAGGAAAGTTGGAGCGAGTTATGACGGATTTTCTTTGAGGATACGAATGGCGGAGAGCAAGGGAATTTGCTTTTCAGCCTCCACTACTGGGAGGAAGGACAGCCACCTCTGCTCCATGATACAAAGCCCGATCGGAATTGGCATAATCCCGATCGACAGCGATCGTCGAATGCCCGAGGACGTGCATTAAACCAGGAAATTGCTCGACCAGCGACTGCTTGAGTTGGCCGACTGTGGCATCGTCTTCCAGGGAAAGTTCCATGGCGGAGGTCCCCGCAATTTCACGGGCTCCTGCGAAAAATAACACTTTAACCATCATGCGGAAGTGCGCTCCTGTTCAGGAAACCACCAAATCTTCATTTCGGCGATTAAAAAGATCTCCCAGTTGCGGCATTAAGCCGTAAGCTAGGGCAATGATCTTTAAGGGGTGAATCGTGGGCTTGTTCGTGCCTTGCTCCATTTGGATTTTACAAGTGCTGCACTCCGTCGCGCCGGCAACGAACGCTGGTGAACGCATCGCCTTGATTAACGGCAAACCGGTGCGCAGCGAGCGGATGTAATTGCGGCGTTTCAGGCCAAACGTCCCGCACATTCCCGAGCAGCCCTTCTCGATCAGCTCAACCTGTAGTCCTGGAACCAATCGCATCAAGTTGATGCCTGGAGTTCCGGTCTCCAGGGCCCGTTGATGGCAGGGAAGATGATATCCGACAGTTTGATTTACCGGTCGGAAATCGAGTTCCAGTTGACCCGTTTGATGCAACTCCCAGAGAAAATGAGTTGCCTCATAAGTGTTGGCAGCAACCAATCTCGCGTCATCATCATCGAGAAGGTTTAGGTACTCGTGCTTCAGAGCCAACGCAGCGGAGGGCTCGGTCGTGACGATCTTGTATCCTTGCCGTACGTACTCAGCCAATAGCTCGACATTCCGCGCGGCCAGCTTCCTTGCTCGGGAAAGCACTCCGTCGGAAATCAATGACATTCCCGAGACGAGTTGGTCTTGAGGCACCGCAACATCAATCCCGTTGTGCTGCAAGACTTTGACGAGTGCCTGACCCAGTTCAAGGTCATTCCAGTTAACATAAGCATCGGCAAAGATCACCACTTTCCTAGCGTGTTGGCGGCTTCCGCGGCTGAGTTTATTGCGTTGCGCCCAGCGGAGAAAACTCATTTGCGAAAGTCGCGGCAGTTTGCGGCCCTGAGCGATTCCGAGCATCCGATCGAGCAGCATTCTCGCCAGCCGGCTGCGGATTAGCTGATTCGTCACTCGAGGCAAACGTCCGGCAAGATCGTAAAGCACATCGAGCCGAGCAAAAATCCAGTCGCTGATACTCAAGCCATTGACGGTGACATATTGGGCTTTCGCTTCGACCATTAACTTGGGGATGTCAACGCCTGCAGGACACTCCAGTCGACATTGGTGGCAGTTGACGCACAAATCGGCGACCGCTTTGAATTCGTCTGTCGCCATCGTCTCTACAGGAAGCTGCCCTGTCAAAATGCTTCGCATCAGATTGGCCTTAGCGCGAGGCGAGGCCTCTTCGCGGGGACTCAGCCGAAAGATCGGGCACATTCGCTGGTCATCGGCGGCCGTCCGGCAGCGACCGCAGCCATTGCAATTGCGCGTCGTGTTGGAGATGTCGGAGATACTCCAAGGCAGTTGGGGCTGAAGGACCGGTAGCGAGTTAGCCTGAGTCTCTGGCTTCGCGTCTTCAGGTGGCTGGGCGGGCGGGACAAGTACGGGAGTAAGGCGTCTCAGATTGTCAGCAGAAGATTCCGCTCCCGAGCCGACGATAATTCCGGGGTTGAGTTTTTCTTCGGGGTCGAATAGCTGTTTGACTTCGACCAAGGCGTCGTACGCCTTTTGATACTGTTTCCTCAAGTGCCAAGTGCGCGTGCGTCCGTCGCCAAACGAACCACTGGCAGTACCGCCGAACTCCAGAGCCTTTGCGAACAAGTCTTTGGAGAGTCGCTCAAGCAGTTGGACATCTCTCGGTGAGGAAAGATCCAAGAACGGATGGAGCTGGATCAAGCCTTGAGGAGTATGCGAAAAAATTGAAGCGGTGACTTCATGGCGATTGAGGATTTGGTGAGCTGCTTGAAGGAACTCGGGTAGCTTCGCCGGCGTCACCGCAATGTCTTCGACGAAAGGTAAGGCTCGCCGGTTGCCACGCAGGCGGTAAAGCGTGGGCGTGACGCGGCGAGTGAGCCGCCAGAAGAGGTTTCGCTCTTCTTCTTGAGTCGTCAACCGCGCATCGAAAGCCAATTTTCTTCGCCGGACGATCCGGTACGAAAGGTTTTCAAGCTTTTCCCGCAGCTCTGCATCGGTCTCTGTCTGATATTCGACCAAAAGCATCGCCTCTGCCGCGGGCGGAACCAGCCTTACCAGCTGAGGATTCGTCTCTCGAGCCAGAACCAGCAGGCGGCGGTCGAGCAGGTCACAGGCACTTACATCAAGCGAATTGATTTCAACAGCCGCTCTGGCTGCTGCATCGAGGCGATCGAAGGAGAGCAGGGCAACGCCGCGGTACTTTGGCAATGGCTCGGCCTTCAAATGCGCGCGGGTGATGACACCCAGCGTCCCCTCGGATCCGACCAGCAGTCTCGTCAGGTCGACCTGATCACTTACCCTTAAGTCGTGCAGGTTGTAACCAGCTTGATTAATCAGTGTTTTGGGGCGTACTTCATCCAGCGGCTTTTGCCACTGCGTGAGAATCCCGTCCAAACGGCTTTGTAATCCACTGACAACTGGGTCAGAGGAATTGTTTGGAAAGTCTGCACTCAAGGCTGAGTAAAGGTTGACTACTTTGCCGCTTGCCAGAACGACTTCCAAGCTGATGACTTTATCTCGCGGACAGCCGAAGCGAGCCCAGTGGCTGCCTGTCAGATTGAGGGAGAGCACTCCACCCATAGTCGTGACGCTGCGAGTGGCTGGGTCTGGGCCGAAGACAAAACCGCGGCGTTTAAGTTCGCGGTTGACACTGGACAGAATCGCCCCAGGTTGGACATCGACCGTCCCATCCGCTCTTGCCGTGATTTGCCGCATGTCACTGGAAAAATCCAGAATCAGCCCCGCCCCTAGGCAGCCGCCGATGACGTTCGAACCGCTTCCGCGGCAATGAATGGTCAAACGGTTTTCGACAGCGTATTTAATCGTGTTGGCGACATCCGCCGTGTGGCGAGGGCGAACAACTCCCATCGGACGGATTTCATGGATACTCGCGTCCGACGAGTACATTTGCAGGAACAAGTCATCGCACCGAACCTCCCCATCGAGGAGGCCGTTCAAATCAGCGGCGATTCGAGAACGTTCCTGGTCCATTGACTGCTTCGGATAAGTGCGGGCGGAGGGGGACGCCAAAGAAATTCTTTGGTGCCAAGGGGTGCCCGGGAAAACAGTGATGCTCTATCCTATCAATTAACCAGAAACGCGGGAAATAGTCTGCGCGATCCTGGCAAGAGAAGTAGCACTAATTTCGATTAAGTTCGATTTTGAGCGACAGGCAGGAGTTGGTTGTGTGCACGAATTCGGCGACGAAATCGACCTGAATCAGCGAAAGCACCCAATCCGACGAACGATAGTTGAGATAAGGGGCGAATGTGAACAGTTCAGGTCGGTTGCTGATTGTGATGCGTCACGCAAAGAGTTCTTGGGAAAATGCGAATGCAACGGACCATCAACGCCCCTTGAATGAGCAGGGACGCACGGCCGCTCCGAAGATGGCTCGGTGGCTGGCCGAACAAGGGTGGCTTCCCGACTCCATCGTCTCCTCCAATGCCCAGCGGACCATGGAGACGGCTGAGTTGCTCTTAAGCACTTGGGGCAAGCCGATCGAAGTTGCTTTTACCCAAAGGCTTTACCTTGCACCCGCCGAGGCTTATCTCGCAGAGGCGAGCCGCTTCCAAGACTCAGTCCACTGCGGCATGCTGATCGGCCACAATCCAGGAGTTTCGATCTTGGTTGGCAAAGTCGCCGAAGAAATCGACCATATGCCAACCTGTTC
>JBJTQD010000256.1:0-2120 GCA_046075445.1 Planctomycetota bacterium | reverse complement strand
GACCGCTAAAATTCAGCGGCACACAGCTCCGGCTCAATTACTCCACCTCGGCCGCCGGATCGGTGCGGATCGAGTTGTGCGATCTCAACGGCCAGCCACTCCGCGGCTTTTCGGCCGAGGATTGCACTGAGATTGTCGGCAATGAGCTGGAACGCGTTGTGGCGTGGAAGGGGGGCAGTAGACTCGAGGCGTTGGCCGGCATGCCTGTTCGTATTCGCTTTCTGTTGAAAGATGCAGATCTGTTTTCGTTTCGGTTTGAATGAGCCCCGAGGAGGCGTCTTCAGCGGAAAGTGGTCCGCGGCGCAGTGGCGATTGAAAGAGCCTGACAACGCGAGGGAGAGAGAGCAATGCCGCAGTGGACACAGGTTTACGCGCCGATTCTCGATGATCGCCTGCTCTCGGCGGCGGTGGCCGCGCTGCCTGTTGTCGTGCTGCTGGGGCTGCTCGCCTTCTCGAGGGTGCAGGCCCATATTGCCGCTTTGCTGGGACTGATCACGGCGCTGGCCGTCGCTATTCTTGCTTATCAAATGCCGATACCGTTGGCCGCGATGGCGGCCGTACATGGAGCTCTCTACGGCCTGCTGCCGATCGGCTGGATCGTGCTGAACGCGATCTTCATTTACGACTTGACGGTTACATCCGGCGACTTCACCGTCCTGCGCAATGCGATTGGGCATTTTTCCTCCGACCGGCGGATCCAGGCCTTGCTGATCGCTTTCAGCTTCGGGGCCTTTATTGAGGGCGCCGCGGGATTTGGAACGCCGGTCGCGATTTCAGCCGCGATGCTGATTGGGCTCGGGTTTCGTCCGCTGGAAGCAGCTGGTCTCGCGCTGATCGGCAACACAGCGCCGGTCGCCTTCGGGGCGCTTGGTACACCGCTGATCGCGCTGGCGTCCGTGACGGGGCTGCCACTCGAGTCCTTGAGCGCGGCGGCTGGGCGCATTCTTCCCTTCTTCTCGCTGCTGATTCCCTTTTGGCTGGTCTGGGTCATGGCCGGGCGCAAAGCGATGCTCGAGATCTGGCCCGCCTGTCTTGTCGTTGGCGGCAGCTTCGCAATCACCCAGTTCCTCGTCAGCAATTTTCATGGGCCATGGCTGGTCGACATTGTCAGCGCGATCATTTCGATGCTCGCCCTCTGTTTGCTTCTCCGCTACTGGAGTCCGCGAGAGGTTTGGACGTTTGTCGACGAGCAAGCGGGCTCGACAGCGGAGTTAAAGAAGGCTGCGGACTTCTCGCGCCCAAAAGGTGATGGCGGAGTCGGCGCCGTGTCCCGGAGCCGGTTGGTCGCCGCATGTCTCCCGTGGGTGTTGCTGTCAGTCTTTGTATTCGCCTGGGGCGTGCCGCAGGTGAAACAGTTTCTCAACGGAGGAACGAGCGAAGCGCCCAATCTGCTGCAGGGGATCAGCAAGCTCGAGTTCCCTGTCTACCTGCTTCATGATGCCGTCGTGCGAGTACCGCCGGTGGTGGCTAGCTCCAAGCCGGAGCCGGCGATTTTCAAGTTCGACTGGTTAGCGGCCACGGGAACAAGCTTGTTGCTCGCGGGAATCGTCAGCGGGCTTTGCCGAGGCTTTGGGCTGCGCCAGTTGGGGTCGATTTATTGGAGAACGGTTAAGCGAGTGAAGTTCTCGCTGCTGACGATCGCGGCGATGCTTGCGCTGGGATTCGTGACCAAAGCTGCGGGCATCGACGCGACGATGGGCTTGGCGTTTGCTTCTACCGGGGCGTTATTTCCGTTTTTCAGTGCAATGCTCGGCTGGCTAGGTGTTGCGCTCACCGGCAGCGACACGTCTTCGAATGTGCTATTCGGAGGATTGCAAAAAATCACAGCCGAACAACTCGGGCTTAATCCCATCCTTACGGCAGCGGGGAACACGACAGGCGGGGTGATGGGTAAGATGATCGACGCCCAAAGCTTGGTGGTCGCATCGGTGGCGACGGGGCGCCATGATTCCGAGGGAGAAATTCTTCGCTACGTTTTTTGGCATAGCATCGTGTTGGCCGCAATGGTTGGCGGGGTGATCATGGCCTATGCCAGGCTGCTGCCCGATTGGATCCCGAAGTGATTGGCATGAAGTGGCTGGAGAATGCGGCGACATCGCCGCTCGCAACCTGCCTTGGAA
>JBJTQD010000255.1:0-8930 GCA_046075445.1 Planctomycetota bacterium | reverse complement strand
CAGGGCGAGCATTTTCGTCCTGAGTACAAACAGGAAGTGGCCACGTTGTTGACCGCTCTGTTCGGCACTCCTGACCAGCCCCGGTTGCCGGCAATATACGGTGACGCCGACCCGCTGAACGAGCTGGTCGATCTTGAAAAGCTGAAGCAAGCGGCTGGTCCGGTCTCGAGCGATGAGAAGGGTAAGCATCTTGGGCTTTACCGCGAGCACTGTGCTCACTGCCACGGCGTGACAGGCGATGGGGCTGGTCCGACGGCGCTGGCGCTCTATCCGTACCCACGCGACTTCCGCCTAGGCAAATTCAAATTCAAAAGCACGCCGCTCCGTGCTCCGCCTACGGATGCCGATTTGACGCGAGTGATCCGCAAGGGGATTCCCGGTTCAGCAATGCCGGCTTTTTCTACGCTGCCGGACGATGAGGTCGCCGCTCTGGTTGACTACGTCAAGTATCTGACGATTCGCGGTGAGTTCGAGCGACGACTGTTGGCGGAGTTATCAAGTCTCGAGGGCGAGCCGCTGGTGGATCTGAAGTCGCTTCGCGCGGGGGTAAAGCCGGCCGAGCCTGCTGAGGGTGCGGCGTCGGAAGCGAGTGCCGAGGCGACGGCGCTGGACGAACAATTGCAGACGCTGGTGGGTGAGTATCTGTACGAAGAGGTCGTCGACCGCTGGAGCGACCGCGATGACGCGGTGACTGAAGTTCCCGCTCCGCCCGCGTCGATGCTGGAAGTAGCGACTGCTCCGGGTGAGCTTGTGGCGAAGGGGCGCGATCTGTTTTTCGGCAAAGCGAACTGCGTGCAGTGTCACGGAGCGACGGGGCTGGGCGATGGGCAAACGCAAAACTACGACGACTGGACGAACGATTGGCTGAAAACACCGGGTGTCGATGTTTTGAGCCGAGCCAGCTATCAACACTTTCTGGATGCCGGTGCGTTGCCACCGCGTCCGGTGCGTCCGCGGAACTTGCGGGTGCCCGTGTATCGCGGCGGGAATGCGCCCGCGGACATTTATCGCCGCGTCGCCAACGGAATTGAAGGGACTCCGATGCCGTCGAGTCCATCGCTTACGCCTGAAGAGATTTGGGCCGTGGTGGCTTATGTGCAGTCAATGCCTTACGAGCAATTGTCCACGGGTGGGGCGGCTGCCTCCAATCAACCTCTGGGCGATCGCAAGGTAACAGGGAAGTAGGAGGCAAGGCGCTCGATGCATCGTTTTTGGGGTTTGCTGTTTCTGGCTGTACCCGTGGTGGGCACGGCCGTTTACTTTCTCGCGATGTCGGGCGTTGAACCGCTGCGCGGATTGGGACTTCCCAAGAACTACAACGAAGCGGGCGTCGAGATCGATCACCTCTACAACGTGATTCATATCATCATGGCGGTCGTCTTTGTGCTCACGGGACTGATTCTCGGGTGCGCGATCTGGCGGTACGGTTCCAACCGCGAGGGACGAGCGAGCTACTTCACGCATAGCAATTGGATGGAAGCAAGCTGGTCGCTGGCCGCGGGCACCGTTCTGCTGTTTCTCTCGCTGTATCAATTGGACTCCTGGGCGGAAAATAAATTGGACCGGCCGGTGGTGACTTTGGCGGGGCGGGAGCAGCCGCAACCACCGCTGGTGAAAGTCGTGGGAAAGCGTTTTGGCTGGGAGTTCTACCACGCCGGGGTTGATGGCAAGCTCGACACGTCCGACGACATCTACATCGAAAATATTTTGCACGTCCCGTTTGGCGAGCCGGTTGTCCTGCAGCTCCAGAGCCGCGACGTGATCCACAGCTTCTTTGTCCCCGGGTTGAGGCTCAAGCAGGACGTCGTGCCAGGGATGGAGCATTTCGTCTGGTTTAAGGCGACCAGCCCCGTGGAACTGGAGATCCTTTGCTCAGAGCTGTGCGGCTGGGGCCATTACACGATGCAAGGGCGAATGAAGTTGATGAGCCGGTCGGACTATGACCGTTGGCTCGCCGAGCAGTCGCCTTGGAAAGAGTTTGCGGCGGCTTCAGCGGAGGAGGCAGAATGACGGCACAGGGATTCCAGTTTGAGGAAGAGGCCGGCTCTCACGGTCACGGCCATGCCGCCCATGCGTCTAACCCGCTGGTCCGTTTTTTCGGCACTTGGGTGTTCTCTCGCGACCACAAGGTGATTGGACTGCAGTTCCTTTTTTCGTCACTGATTTGGTTGGTGGTGGGCGGATTGCTCGCACTGGCGATCCGCTGGCAATTGGCTTGGCCTTGGACGGAGATTCCGATCATTGGTCGGGCGCTGTTTGCGGCCGAAGGTGGCCAAATCTCACCGCAGTTTTACAGCGTGCTGTTTACGATGCATGCGACGGTGATGATTTTTTTCGTCGTGATTCCGATCCTGACCGGTGCGTTTGGGAATTATCTGATTCCGCTGATGATCGGCGCTCGTGACATGGCGTTTCCGACGATGAACATGCTCAGCTACTGGCTGATGTGGCCCGCATTCGGCTGCATGCTGCTGGCGATGGCGACACCGGAGAAGGGTCCCGATTTTGGCTGGACGGCCTATCCGCCGCTGAGCGTGCTGTTTGGTGACGCGCAGATGCTCTGGGCTTTGGGGCTGGTGTTTGTCGGTATCTCTTCGATGCTCGGGTCGATCAATTACATCACGACGGTGCTGCAGTTGCGGGCGCCGGGGATGACACTGTTTCGGATGCCGATGACTGTTTGGGGACTGTTCATCACAGCGATCCTGCAAGCGTTCGCTTTGCCTGTGTTGACCGCGGCGCTGGTGATGTTGCTCTTGGAGAAGTCCTTGAACACTGGGTTCTTTATTCCGACCGGTTTGGAGGCAACGGCGACCAAGCCGATGGATGGCACGGGTGGACAGCCGCTTCTTTGGCAGCACCTGTTTTGGTTTTATTCGCACCCGGCGGTTTACATCATGGTCATGCCGGCGATGGGGATGGTCTCGGACATGCTCAGCTGCGGAGCGCGGAAGCCGCTATTTGGTTACCGCCCGATGGTCTATTCGATGATGGCCATTTCGGGGCTGGGTTTCATTGTTTGGGGACATCACATGTTTGTCTCCGGGATGAGCTATTTCCTTTCGATTTCGTTTATGGTTTCGACGATGCTCATTGCGCTGCCCAGCGGCGTGAAGGTCTTCAATTGGCTGGGGACGATTTGGGGAGGCAAGGTTCGGCTCGACTCCCCTACCCTGTTCGGGCTGGGATTTATTTCGATGTTTATCATCGGCGGACTGTCGGGCTTGTTGATGGCGGCGACGCCGGTCGACATGGTGATTACGGACACCTATTTCATCGTCGCCCATTTTCATTACATCCTGTTTGGCAGCAGTATTTTGGGGGTTTTCGGGGCGATTTACTTTTGGTTCCCCAAGATGTTCGGTCGCCAAATGAACGAATTTTGGGGGAAGGTGCACTTTTTCCTCAGCTTTATCTTCGTCAATGGCACGTTTTTCCCGATGCATTTCCTCGGGGCCCGTGGATTTTTGCGGCGGACTGCGGATCCGTATGTCGTCGAAGGATTTCGCGATTTGTTGCCGTTAAATCAATTCATTACTTGGTGCGCAATCGGGATGGCTGCGGCACAATTGATTTTCCTGATTAACTTTCTGGGAAGCATCTTTTTTGGGCGCAGAGCGGAGGCGAATCCTTGGCACGCGAACAGCTTGGAGTGGACTGTGCCGAATTGCCCGCCGCATGGCAACTTTGTAGCGATTCCGGAAGTTTACCGGGGACCTTACGAGTACAGTCACCCGGAGCTCGATGTGGATTATTGGCCCCAGTCGGAGGTTCCGGCGTGAGTGTGATCGAACGCGAACCAGTCAAGCAGAATTCTCCGCGAGTCGTCGTCGAAGAGCGATTGGCTGTTGAGAGTGCTGCACCGTACAGTCCCTGGCCTTGGCGGGTTGGCTGTCTGCTGGTCGCGGTTGTCTTTCCGCTGATTTGGGTCGGTGGTTTGGTCACCAGCAGCGATGCGGGGATGGCTGTTCCCGACTGGCCGGGAACTTACGGCTACAACATGTTTCTCTATCCGTTCTCGTCCTGGTTCTTTGGACCTTGGGACTTCTTCTTGGAACACGGACATCGCTTGCTTGGGTCGCTGGCGGGATTGGTCGCGATTGCGCTTCTGGTCACGTGCATTCGACTCGATTCGCGCGACTGGGTGCGCTGGACGGCTGGCGGACTGCTTTTGATGGTGATTTGTCAGGGGCTGCTGGGTGGTTTGCGAGTGGTGATCGACGCGCGGGTTGTTGCGAAAATTCATGGTTGTTTCGGACCGGCTTTTTTTGCTTCGGCTTCGGCATTCTGCGTCGTGCTCAGCCGCTGGTGGCGCGAGGTGCCACAGCGGCAGATGGCGTTGCAAGTTCAAGAGCGGGCGGCTTGGCGCTGGGCTCATGTCTTGTTGCTGCTCAGTTTCCTGCAGTTGGTGTTTGGTGCGTTCTTGAGGCACACGGGTGTCGATGACAGTCCGCAGGGCTTTCAGCATTTGGTCTACACACATGTCGCGTTGGCTTGTGTGGTTCTGGGTGGGACGCACTGGTACGCGGGTAAAGTCCGTCGCCTTGCGGGCGTCGATTCCCGGATCAAGACGGCGGCTCGCTGGCTGAGTGCGTTGGTGACACTGCAATTTTTGCTGGGGCTGAGTACCTGGATTGTGAAATACAACTGGCCTTCGTGGCTCGATAGTTGGGCTTGGGCGGCGCAGTTCGTGGTGCCGGAAAAAACGATGTGGCAAACGAACGTCGTCACGCTGCACGTAGCAATTGGCTCGGCGATCATCGCTGTTTGGGCGGTCTTGGTCGTGCGCTGCTGGAGAGTGTTTGGGAATGTGGCGGAGTCGAGTGCAACGGGTTCAAAATTGGTGGCTGGCGGTGTGGAAGCCTATTGAGCGGACAATCGCAGGTGTTTTCAGGGAACGGCAAGAAGTAGTTGATTCGATATAATTTGGATTGGTGATTCGGCAGTTCTCCCGCGCGAGGGCCGCCCGATCAAGATGGGCCCGCAATTCGGCAGCGACCGAGCAAGGCCAAAGGGAAATGAAACTCGCATGTCGACATCGGATTTAGAATTGACGAACACGCAGACGGTCGAGACATCCAGTCGCTGGGCTGCCTTTTGGGAGCTGACCAAGCCGCGCATTTCGGCGATGGTGCTGATTTCGATCGTCGTCAGCGGGCTGGTAGCGGCGAGTGGTTCGCCGGGTCTTTGGCCGCTGCTCCACGTTGCCGTCGGAATGTTCTTGGTAGCGGCCAGTGGCAATGCGATGAATATGTACCTCGAGCGGTACACGGACCCGTTGATGCCGCGAACCGCGCGGCGTCCCCTGCCCGACCGGCGGCTTTCGGCTTTGGATGTGATGAACTTCGGTGCGATCACTTTTGGCGCCGGGGTGTCTTACCTGCTGACCACGCTGAACTGGCAGACAGCCTTTTGCGCGGCGGCTACTTGGGTGCTGTACGTGTTGGTCTACACGCCGATGAAGACACGCACATGGTTGAACACCGAAGTGGGTGCGGTTGCCGGGGCACTGCCGATTTTTTCTGGTGCTTTGGCGACGACGGGGACACTGAACTGGCAAGCCTGGGGCTTCTTTTTGGTCCTGCTGTTCTGGCAGTTCCCGCACTTTATGGCGATCGCTTGGCTTTATCGCGAGCAGTACGCCAACGGCGGCTTGAAGATGCTGACAGTCGTTGATCCAACGGGAAGACGAGCTGGCCGGAAGGCAGTGGTCACTTGCGTTTTGACTTGGATCGTTAGTTTGATGCCGGTCGTGTTGCTTGGTAATAGCTGGCAAGGCTGGGTCTTTGCACTGCTCGCGACCGCGGCCGGAGTGTTTTATCTCCGGGCCTCGATTCGGTTTCAGCAGGAGACGACAGAGCCGAATGCTCGAAGGCTTCTTCGTGTTTCGGTTTTGTACCTGCCGCTGTACATGCTGTTGCTGGTCGTTTTTAGTCAGCTCGGCAAGTGACGATTTTGAGTTGGGCTGAGTCCCGCCAGTTTGAGTCAGCCGAATGACTCATCTTCCTTTTGCCGTGTCGTTTGAGAAAAGTTAGCAGTTGAGTCAGCTCGTGGTCGACCATTCTCTTTCGCATTCCGCCGACGCCAGTCCTCAGGCTTTGCCTGTCAGTAATGGGAAACTGGCGATGTGGCTGTTTCTTTCGACCGAGGTGATGTTCTTCGCGGCGCTCATCGGTAGTTACATTGTGCTGCGATGGAGCGCACCGGTGGGCCAGTGGCCGGACCAGCACTCGGTACATGTCCAGCCGGTCCTTGGGGTCGTCAACACGCTGATTCTAATCGCGTCGAGTTTGGCGATGGGCCGAGCTGCCGGCTTGCTCCGCTTGGGAGCCAGTGGGACTTGCCGGATGTGGTTGCTGGTCGCGTTCCTGCTGGGGCTGTCGTTTCTGGGAATCAAGTCGATCGAATACAACGAGAAATTCAAGCTCGGTTTATTGCCGGGCGGGAATCCGAGTCTGCTGCATGACCAAGCCGATGTTTATTACTTGGGTCATCTGAAGTCGGTCTTGGGGACGGCGGTCGGTGCTCCTGCGGTCGCGGGCGAGAAAACGGATAGTCCAGCAGGCGATGGGAAGCCGACTGAATCGAGCGGAAAAGCTGATTGGCGCAGAGCGACGCTGATTGGTGGGATCAATTGGACCGAGGAGCAACTCGGTCGTGGTGCCGACGAAGCGAGACAGGGCGACCTGCTTGGCTGGCTGGCCGAGGCAGTTTATCCGCTGCATAAGGGGAATGAGCGACAAGATCGGGCTCGCAAGGAGCAAGCCGAGTTGACGGGAGTCCTCTCCGAACTCAAAGAGCAGCAGACGGTCGCCGAACAACGATTGAGTGAACTGCAAACACAAATTGCGAAAGAACAGAAACTGTTAGCGGAGGCTGCTGAGGCGGTCAAGCCTGCGTGGGCTGCATCGCTGGAGAAAGTTAAAGCGGAGGCCGCCGCGCTGACGGGCGATTTGACGAAGTGGAAAGCGAATGAATCGGCAAACAGTTCACGTAGCGACTTTTTGAAACTCGTTGCAGATTTGCCCGCGGGCGTTGGACTCGATGACAAGCTCGACCTGACGTTGCCCAAAGTTATTCCTCAGGGACGAACTTGGGCAAATACTTATTTTCTGCTGACAGGTTGTCATGCGTTGCACTTGATCGCCGGTTTGTTGGTGATGGGCGGACTCTTGCTGACGCGATTGGGCGTTGCCCAGCTGGGCTGGGTTGATAACACCTCGCTGTACTGGCAGTTCGTTGATGTCGTTTGGTTGATCTTGTTTCCACTGATTTATTTTCTGTAACGGCTCAGTTCACGCGGCTCTTGTTTCTGGCAGGTTACTTGCTGGCGAAGTGGTCATCAAACTAGCGAAAGAGAACAAAGTGGCTCGTCGAGCTTGGATTCCGATATTGCTTTGGACTGCCGTCTTGGTTTTCGGCGGTTGGATCTTGTTGAATAAAGACCGGGCTCAGCCGAAGAAGGAGTTGGCGAAAGTCGAACAGTCACCGCCGAGCGGAGTTGTTCTGGTCGATGTGCCTTGGAAGCATCTGCCGGAACTGGGGCGTTTTAAGCTGACAGACCAGACGGGCGCGGACTTCGATTCGGCCAGCTTATCGGGGCGAATGACGGCCGTTTGTTTTTTCTTTGCCAGTTGCCCTTCGATTTGTCGCGATTTGAATCGGCAGGTCCAGCGGAGCAGTGAGCAACTGAAGGACGTGCCGCTGCAGTTTCTCAGCGTCTCAGTCGATCCGGAGCGAGACACGCCGGAGGTTTTGTCGAGGTATGCGGCTGACTATGGGGCGGAGCCCGAGCGCTGGCGATTTCTGACGGGGCAGTTGTATCGGGTCAAGGAACTGGGTGAGCGGACGTTTCGCGTCGATGTGAATCCCGAGACGCACACCGACAATATTTTTCTGATCGATAAGTGGGGCCGTTATCGCGATCGCTTTAAGTGGGACGATCCGGCTGACATGAAGCGATTTGTCGAGACGGCTCGCAGGGTGAATGCCGAGTCGGCTCCGCCGCTGGCCGAGATCGTTCGGACGCGAAACGCGCTGGCTGGAGTTGAGCCCAAGAACTGGGACGATGTCCCTTGGATTCGAGAGTTTTTTTTGACGAATCAGTTGGGCCGCAAGTTTTACTCGCGCGATTTGACGGGGGAGGTTTGGGTAGCGAGCTTTTTCTTCTCCACCTGTCCCGGGATTTGCCCCAAGCAGAATCAGTACTTGGCGGGGTTCCAGCAGCGTTTGGGTGGGCGAGCGGTGAAGTTCGTGAGCATCACGACGGATCCGAAAACCGACTCGGTCGAGGTGTTAGCCGAGACGGCCACTCGCTTGCGAGCGGCGCCTGAGAACTGGTTGTTTTGTCGAGGAGATGAGAAGTTGACTCGGCGAATATCCGGCGAGTTCTTCCGGGCGGAGGCGGGGGGCGGTCATCACACCAGTCGCCTGTTCGTCGTGGACCGCTGGGGGCAATTGCGGGGTAGTTTTGATTGGCAGCAGCCGGACGAGGAAGTTCAGATGTTGCAGTTGCTTGATCAATGTCTGGGTGAAACCGAGCCAGTGCGGGATGTTAAAGTGGTTCAGCCGGAATCGGATCGGTAAGCCGGACAGGCGAATTAATTGCGGGAGAGGAAATCGAAGATGGGATGGGAATTATTGCTGGCGACCAACTCAATTTTGCCGCTGGTGAATGCGAGTTTGAATGTTGTCGCCTGTATTCTGTTGATTGCTGGAGTGCTCTTGATCAAGCGGGGCCAGGAAACGGCTCACAAAGTTGCGATGCTTTCCTGTTTTGCCGTATCGGTGGCGTTTCTATGTTGTTATGTGGTACACCACGTGTACGTGGGGAGCAAGCTTTTTCCGAAGGACGAATTTCCGATCGCGATATACGTCTACCTCTTTATCTTAGGGACGCATATACCGCTGGCCGCGCTCGTTCCGTTCCT
>JBJTQD010000254.1:0-4646 GCA_046075445.1 Planctomycetota bacterium | reverse complement strand
GGTATAGAAACGCCGCGCAGCTTTGGGGCGGCGCTCGCCGGGCCATTAGTGGTGAGCTAGAGCAAGCATCACCACGCCCTGGGCAGAGCCTCAGGGACGTGCCACAAGGAAGCATCCCACGTCGGCCCGCTTCCCGCTTTGCGGAGGCCCTAGTCGCTAGTCGCCTCGCTTTGATCCCCTTACTTCTTCAGCGGTTCGACAACGTATTCCACTGGGATCGTTTCTCGAAGCTTGGCAACATGCTCTACGAAATTTGACTCGCGCTTCTCACTGGTCAATTTTTCCTTGATTTCCGACTGCACGTCGACGAACGGGACGTACCGCTCCTCCTCGCGTTCAATCACGCGCACGATGTGCAAGCCAAGTTCGGATTCGATGATGTCGCTCAGTTCGTTCAGCGGCATTTCGAAAATCGCTGCGTCGACAGCCTTGTTGACCAAACTACCTTTGGTTGTCCAGTCGTAAGCGCCTCCGCGATGAGCCGTGAAGCCATGCGAACTCTTTTCAGCAATCGCCGAGAAGGCCGCGCCGTAAACAACTTGGTTTCCCAATTCCACCATCTGGGAATTCGCTGCCTGTCGGTCTTCGCAACGGTCAAACCGAATCATCAACTCTTCCCAACGGCAGCGGGCCTGTCGATGGTACTCTTCGCGATGCTCTTCGTAATAAGCGAGCATCTCATCCCGTGTGACGGTCGGCTCGGTCTGCACCTTCTGGTTGATAAAGTAGCGAACGATCTGTTCTTCGCTCCAAGTTTGCCGCAATTTCCTTAACGAGCTTCCCATGCTGCGAAGATTCGCATCGTATTCAGCCGGGGATTTCGCGCCCGATTTCTCGAGCAACAAGGGCAAGGCCTTCTTGTCAAAATCCTTTTCCGCCTGCTCGGTAATTCCTTGCCAAGTAACTTTCTCTGGCAGATTTCGCTTGGTATCGACCACAACAAGTCGCTGCTCGACGTATTTGTTGACCAGAGCCCGAACCACATTTCCCTGTTCGCGCTGTCGAATCTCCAGCGGAGCGCCCGGCATAAACTTGTCGAGAATCTGATTCACTTCCAAAATCATGTCAGCCACGAAAATCGGCTCGCCGCCAACAATCGCGACGACTTCGCCCGGCTTGAATGCTTCACCCGGCGTGATCGATGCATTGTCACTGGCACTGCCCTCTGAAGCAGCCGAAGAAACAGTTGCCGACTGCGATTCACCATTCGGAGCGACCACAACGCTTCCGCTGCCTGCCTTGTTGCCGTTTGCCGACTCGCTCGGCTTCGACTTCAGAGGTGTGAAGTAAGGGTCCGCCGATGGTCTGGGTTGCAATTCCTGACCAACAACTGGTTTGGTCACGAGTGCACTACCGATTCCCAAAAAAACAACCGCTACAACCACAAACTCTAGACCGCGGCGAGACGCCATCCCTCGTGCGAGCGATTGGATTGAAAAATGACAGCCGAATAATGAGAGTCCAGCCATGCGGCGCAGTCCTTGCGACCTTGGATTAGCGGAGAAAACCGCGAGAAAATTAGCGGACTACTTTCCGCCACGCAAGATCGCTTTCACTAGCGCCAGCAATTTCCCTGGCTCGACGACCCCGCTTTTGAGGGAAACGTATGCCGTTCGGTCGTCGACAACCCGAACCACACCCCGATGGGCCGCTGCTAGCTGCTGGAATCTCGCCAAGTCTGAAAACCGGAAACCGAGGAACTTATCCTCCAGAAAGACCGTGTTCACCTGCCAAATCGAAGCCTCCAGCTTGACTTCGATCATCGAGAGCAATCGCTGTGCTGGCTCCGGCAGCGGGCCAAAACGATCGATCATTTCAGCTTGAATTTCCCCAATCTGCCCAAAAGCCTCGATTCGCGTCAGCCTGCGATAGAGGTCGATCTTCTGTCTTCGGTCGGGAATGTACTCGTCCGGTAGGAAGGCTTCGATCGGCAGGTCGACGTCGACATCGAAGGCGAGCTTTTGCGGCATTCGCTTCATTTGCCGGACAGCCGTTTCGAGCAGTTGACAGTAAAGTTCGTAGCCTACTGCCGCGATATGTCCGCTCTGCTCCGTCCCCAAAAGATTCCCGGCACCGCGAATTTCCAAGTCACGCATGGAAATCGAAAAACCCGCGCCCATTTCGCTAAAGGTCTCGATCGCCTGCAACCTTTTGGCGGCGTTGGGGGTGATCGTTTGGTTCGGATCGAGCAGGAGGTAACAGTAAGCCTGATTTTTGTAACGACCGACTCGGCCGCGGAGCTGATGCAGGTCGGAGAGCCCGTAGCGATTCGCTTCATCAATAAAAATTGTGTTCGCGTTCGGAATATCGAGCCCGCTTTCGATGATCGTTGTCGCCAGCAACACGTCATATTTTCCCTGCACAAACTCGGTCATCACATCTTCGAGTTCATCTTCAGGCATTTGACCATGGCCGACGCAGATTGTCGCTTCGGGGACAAGCCGCTTGAGTCGATCGCGGAGCAGCAAAATATCCTGCACTCGGTTGTGCACGAAGTACACCTGCCCGCCTCGATTCAGCTCTCTCAGAATCGCATTTCGAATCAGCTCTTCATTAAAGCGAGTCACCCGCGTTTCGACTGCCATCCGTTCTTCGGGGGGCGTCTCCAAGTTGGAAATATCGCGCACCCCCACCAGCGACATATGCAGCGTCCTGGGAATCGGAGTCGCGGAGAGCGTCAGAACATCAACCGTCTCACGCAGTGATTTCAAGCGGTCCTTGTGGGCGACGCCGAACCGTTGCTCCTCGTCAATGATCACCAACCCCAAGTTGAAGAAATCGACGTCTTTCGAGACAACACGGTGAGTTCCAATCACGATGTCGATCTTGCCCTTCTTCAGTCCCTCCAACGTCTCGCGTTGCTCTTGAGGCGGCGCGAAGCGACTGAGCCGTCCAATCGACAGCGGGAACTCGCTCATCCGCTCGCGAAACGTCTTGAAATGCTGTTCAGCCAAGATCGTGGTTGGTACGAGTACAGCCACCTGATAGCCGTTCTCGACCGCTTTGAATGCGGCTCGCATGGCGACTTCCGTTTTGCCGAAACCGACGTCGCCGCAGAGCAAGCGGTCCATCGGCTTCGCGGTCTGCATATCTTCCTTGATTGCGGAAATCGCGGTCAGCTGATCGGTCGTCTCGCGATACGGAAACGCTTGTTCGAATTCGTGCTGCCAATGCGTATCCGGCTTGAAAGCAATCCCCGGCGAGGCGGCTCGGATCGCCTGCAGTTCAAGCATATCGGTCGCCATATCGGCAACGGCTCGCTCGGCTGCTTGCCGCTGCTTGGCCCAAGCTTTACCGCCGATCTTGGCGAGCACTGGGCGCGTCTTGGATCCGCCGATGTATTTTTGGACTAAGTCAATCTTGGAAGCGGGAACGTAAATCCGTGTACCACCGTGGAATTCCAGCTCAAGGTGCTCGGTCAGTTGGCCGTCTTTTTGCAGCATTTTCAAGCCGCGGAACCGACCGATTCCATGTGCGAGGTGAACAATCAGATCCCCTTCGCGCAGCGAGAGAAAGCTGTCGATCGCCTTGCCAAACCGCCGCGCCTTGCCGCGACGCAGTTCCCCGCGGCGAAACATCTGATCACAACCGATTACAACGACTTCATCTTTCCGCAGCCGAAACGCACGATGCACACAGCCAACGGAGAGATTCAAGTTGCCATTCGCGGCAACTCGTGTCGGCGAGAGCAACTCGGTGATTCGCTCGAGTTCACCGTCAACCCGCGCGACCACATGCACCGACTGCCCAGCTCCAATCCGATCCAACTCTTTCCGCAATTCAGCCACATCGCCGCCGAACTCCTCGATCGACTCGGATCCCATCCGCCACTGGTTTTCGAGAACCCCAACCGCCAAACGCTCGATCGTCGCGACAGGAAACTTGGCCCAATTACGGGAAGCCTCGGCGAGTTCAAAGAAGTCGGCTCGCCGCTGGACTCGCTGTAGATACTGCTCCGCTTGCTGATTCAACTCCTGCGGTTCAACCTGCAAGACTAATGTCTCAGGAGCGAGGTAATCCCAAAAATGAGCTTTCTCCTTGAAGTCGGGCGAGAGCACCGTGATTTCAATCTGCCCCACATCGGCCGTGCTCCGCTGCGTGCCGAGTTCGAACTGCCGAATCGACTCAATCTCGTCATCAAACAATTCCAACCGCACCGGTAATAGCCAGTCAGGAGCGAAGAGGTCGACAATCCCCCCGCGGATCGAAAACTCACCCGCCAGTTCTACCGCCGTCGTTTGATGAAAGCCGTGCGACTTGAGCCACGCGGAAAACTCCTTGACGTCGATCCGATCGCCGACGCGGAAAATTCGCGAATGACTGCCAACGGCACTCCGCGATGGAACGGGCTGCAGGATTCCTTGGATAGAGGCGACGATCACATCCGACTGGTCGCCAGAGAGTATCTGCTTCAGCAACCGCAACCGATCGCCGTATTCTTGGTCTACAACAACCGACTGACCAATGCCTGTTGAGCAAGTCGGCAGCCGAGCAAGCGTGCCGCTGACAAACGTACTGAGGTCGTCGTAGAGATCGTCTTGAGCTTTCAGGTCAGCGGTGACCAAGACAATCCTAGGAAAGCGCTTTTGCAGCGCACCTACGAGCAGCGCGCAGGCTGAGCCCCAGACTTCGTCGAAACTGGTCGC
>JBJTQD010000253.1:0-6613 GCA_046075445.1 Planctomycetota bacterium | reverse complement strand
AAGGACAAAGGAAGCTTGGCAATCCGAAACAGGTCGCCAGCAAACACCGATTTGATTGGTCTTTCAATCATGGCCCGCTTCCTCGTGTTCGAGAGATGGGCGAGGACCTAGTGGCCCCACTTGCAGACAGAACAGGCTTAGTACCACTGCGACAAGCGTTTGACCGACCAAGGCTCCAGCCGGAATGGCAAATAGTTTCAGCGAAGGAAACAAGAACCAGACGCTTGCCAACATCACGACGATTGCCACGAGGCGAGTCCATACTCCGAGCATGGAGTAGCCGCGGCCCTTGAGAAAGCTGTCAACAAATTGCAAGTAACCCTTGAGTGCGCAGCTCGGAAGCAACCAAAGCGCAAACGCAATCGACATTTCAAATCCCCCACCGAACAAAGTGGCTATGAGGGGAGGCAATACCAGCCACAATCCCATTCCGACCAGAGCCTGAAGCCCGAGGGCCGACAACAGGAGCAACAAGACTCGTGAAGGACGCGGTCGAAACTCAGGATTGTTCCCGGCATTAAAGGAGAATAACGCTGCCGCGTTCGGAAGTAAGGTTACGAGCGTCGCTGCCGGAATCGCCACAAAATAGTTTCCCGCCTCCGAAAAACTTCCAAGCATTACGATCAGCAGCACGTCCAAACGCTCGAAACATTCGATGGCCAACATCGACCAGCCATACCCACGACCGATCCCTAGCAAATCGGTTGCCTTCAAGTTAACCGCACCTCCGTCGCGGGTCTCCAAACTTCCGCCCTCTCCGCCAGCGTCCCTCGAGTGTGGCAAGAGCGTCGGAATCAATCCAACCACCCGCGAAGCCAGAAACAACAGACAGACTTGTTCGAGATCATGTCCCGGCCAAAGACTACTGCCGCCGAAACCAAACCAAACCGTCAAAAGAAGCGGGAAACAGGCGCCGAAAAATAACCGGTTGAGGTTGTAGCGAAAAAAATCACCCCGCCCGCGATCGACTCCTGAAACCACAATTTGAATATGTTCCAGCGGCAGAAACAAAGCCGTCAGTGCGACCAAGCCCAGCAACGCTCCCTTACCAGTTGGAATCAAGAAGACAGTAGCAATCGCCACCGCAACCGCCATTGTCAGGACACCAGTAAGCAAACCGAGACGCACGCCAGCCGCACGCAATTGCCCGCTACTTGCCCGGTACCGACCCGCCAAGGCAGTGATTACTTCTGTCGCTCCCATCATCCCAACGTAAAGCAACAAATCCCGAGGAAAGAAAAGAATCGTTCCGAACTCACCTCTTCCGTCTGCACCCAAGCATCTCGCTAAGATCACGCCTTGAACGAAAAAGATACCGAAGAGCAACCAATTCGAAACAAAGGTAAACAGAAACTGCAGTAACGCAGTCCGCTTTCGGCCCAGCGCAGCACCTATCGGCTGACTACTGGCCAAGGGCTTCGAGTCAGACTGAGATCCAGTCAACGATCGGGCCTGAAGCGGCATCTTGAATTCCCGAATTTAGCCCGAACCACGCTGGGCTAACACAACAAGCAGGGTCCGAAAGAGCAGTTGCAGATCAAACAATGGAGATCGTCGCTGGATGTACTCAAGGTCCATTCTCATCCACTGATCGAATTTGACCCTTCGAGCACCAGAGACTTGCCAAATGCAGGTCAATCCGGGCAGTGTCACCAAGCGGTGACGATGCCACGGTCGGGATGCGTACGATTCGCTAACGGGCAGTGGTCGCGGACCAACCATCGACATCTCGCCCTTGAAAACGTTGATCAACTGCGGCAGTTCATCGATACAGGTCTTGCGGAGAAACCTCCCGACACGAGTGACTCGAGGGTCTCGCTCGATCTTGAAAGCCGGGCCGTCCTGCTCGTTCTTGTCCAGCAAGTCCCGTTGCAATTTCTCTGCATCGGGACGCATCGTGCGGAATTTGTAAATCTTGAACAGTCTGCCGTCTTTACCCTCTCGAACTTGAGCAAAGAAAATCGGTCCCTTGGAGTCGAGCCTTACGGCCAATGCAGCTCCGACGAGCAGCGGAGAAAGGACCAACAACCCGGCCGCTGACGAAGCAATGTCAAACGAGCGTTTCCAGACAGGTGTTGGCGCCGAGGCAATGATCTCACGCTCTCCCGAGAACAGTACGCGTCTTGCCAAGTCCGCCTCCTCAACGGAATCCGCGCCGGCAGCAATCCGATCCGACTTTAACTCTTGGTCGCCAATCGAGGGTGAAATCCCGTCAACCAATTCATCGCTTCGAGATGCGATGCGATCGTCCCATGGATAAACCTGAGTCACAATCTCCAGATTGATCCCGGCCTTTGCCGCGATTCCCCGCAAGTCTCGGGCAAGCGTCTCCGCTCCAGGAGCATCGGTCTCAGGCAGCAAAAGGCAATACTCACTCTTCCAAATACCTAGCTCGTCGGTGAATCGGACCCGAGCTTGAACAAGGTCGAGCATTCTCCCGACTGTCGGATCGTCCATCCCATTTGTCTTTAACACGAGCAGCGCAAATTCCCTTCGCATCGCTCGGCGATCACATCGTGAGATTTCCTTGCGCAAAGCCGTCTCAAAACTGACCGGGTCTAGCACACCCGCGTGCCCCGTTTGGACGTTGGAACGTCCAAGCAGGCTCCGAATGCGCTCCAGCCATGAGCTTTTGCGTACTTCTTTTTTGATAATCATTGATGAAAAACTTGTTGTGGAATTTAACGAGGCTAGCCCGTTTTGATTGAACGATTAACAACTTTGCCGAGGATCTCAACCGGAAAGTCTCGCAAATACCTCCGCAATTGGTTCATCTCGGCAGGCAACTCACCGTCGCCTCTACAAACGAGTAGCAAGCCATCCAATTGAGACGCGACTGTTTGGCTCAATTTACTCGTCGAGGGAGAAAGCAAATCAAAAACGACAAAGTCAAACGACGACAATTCCCGTTGCATCAAGTCCGCTATCTTGGCCCAAGGGATGTTCCGCGACTCATCGTTTGCGGTATTTCCAAATGGCAACAACTTTAGGTTTTCGCGCCAGCCATTCGCTAAGCAATTTTCAAGTGGCTTTTCTTGAGCCAGAACTTGCCTCAAGCCCGCGGCCCCAGCCTGTTCGTTCTCCGCGCTTACTAAGGCAACTTTCCCCGCGAATGAACTCTCTGCCAGCGAGTTCGCCAAGTTCCGAGCAACCGTGCTTGCGCCTACCTCCGGGGCGACTCCCATTACGCCCAGAGTCAAAACGCGACTACGACGTCCAGCCCAACCGCGCACCTGCAAGGCAAGTGCATCGAAATGCGACTGCAGCGCCTCGATCGGCCGAAAGCCAATCTTCGCGTTCTGTTTTGAACTAAGTTTTCGCACCATTAAGCCTTTACCTTTGTAAAGCTCTATCGAACTGCCGCTTTCGTGAGCTCAACTTCTGGCAAATGAGCCAAGACAGGCAGGTCATCCAACCGATCAGTTTGGATTTCTTTCTTGGTAAATCGCGTTGCACCTTGTAGAGGCCACTCTCGCAGCAGTGCTCCGAGGCAACCGAGTAGAAAACCCAACAAGGTGCAGGCGGGAAGGAGAACGACCGGGTTCGGACTCACGTGCTTGACCATCAATACAGCGGGCTGAGCAACGACGACATCAGAAATCCGTTCCTGGTCTAACTGGTCCAGGATTTGTGCTTCACCCTGTTTCTCGATGTAGAGCTGCAGTTGTCGACGAGCGATATCGATCTCTCTCTGGAGTACCTGAGACTCGATATCCAACTGATTAAGTTCCGTCAGTCGTTTATCCGTTTCCTGCCGCTGCTCGCTTAGGGTCAACTTTTTTCCCTTCAGCCCCTCAAGGGCCGCAGTCGCCGAGACCAGCTCCGTTTTCACGTTTTCGTAGGTCTTATTCGGAACCGCGGCAAGCTCCGTCCTCTCCTCAGGCAAGTCGCCGAGTTCCTCACGCAACGACTCAATCTGACCGGTGATTTGGATCACCTTGGGGTGCTCCTCGGAATAGGTAGCCAATAACTTTGCCCGTTCCGTCTCCAGGGCAAACATGTCCGACAACGCCTTTTCCGTGCTCAGTCGCTCTTTGCCTTCGACAGGCGTCTCGAGGAGTTCGGGAATCTCAGCAAGCTTGCTTTGCAACTCAGCAACTCTGCGGTCGACTTGAGACAGCTCTGCATCCACATCGCTTAGCTGCAACTCCAACTTGTCCAGCACCGCTTGTTCCGTGGACTTGGCTGCGTCTACCGAGAGGAAGCCATGCTGGTTGCGAAAGTCACGCAGTTTCTCGGTCGCGCGATCGAGTTGCCCTTGTTGCCTGACCAACTCTTGTTGGAAGATCTTTCGCGAGCTTCCGGTAGCATGAATTTCGAGATGCTTTCCTCGAGTTTCGGCCATTAACTTTTCCACAATCGCTTGCGAGAGCTTAGGGCTGGTCGAGGTAGCAAAAACGGAGATGACGGACGTATTCTTCTCGAGCGATATCGAAAGATTCGACTGCAGTTCCCGGACAGCGAGTTCCCGCGTCTTCTGCGTACGATACTCCTCGCTCGTCATTCCTTCGAAATCCCCTTGCCCACTCGAGAGAAGGCTGGGAAGGCTATCAAGGAATTTCCAACCACCGGCAAGAATCGCTTCTGCTCCGACTTGGTCCACAACACTGCGGAGCACACTTTGGCTGCGAGCGATCTCCAGCACGGAACGGATCTCTGTCTCGCGGCTATCTTGAATCGAAATCGGTTTCGAATTAGTCGTCGGGTCCAGCCCAATGTTCGCGCGACCAACTTGAACGTAGAGGCTTCCCTCAGAACCATATTTTCGCGGCAATGATTTGTAGAGCGCGATCGAGGAGAAGGCAGCGATTAGAGTGATACCCGCGATCAACCAACGTTGGCGCAGCGCAGCACTGAAAAGATCCAACAGAGTGATTTCAGAGCCCGAGTTCATGGAGCGGCGGCGGGTGAGAGGCGGGAGCGAAGAGCAGGGAGTCGCAATGATGGAGAAATCGCGGATACAGTCCTCTCCGTTTCAAAGGGGACGCCAACGCAACTTCTGGCCACCATTGCAGTATATTTGGGCCGCAAACCCTCACAAGTTTGCCCGTCTTACCCAACCGCCATTTCAATTCAGTTGGCACGGGTCGTATTAAGAGTTCTGAATCTTCGGTTAGTGCCGCTTATCCGGTCGCCGCGGCAGGGGGACTTGGGATTCCAACCGCCGGTCGTGCGCGAGCCTGTGCGGATTGGTGCAACTCAGACAGTCATTTAGTGAGCAGAACTACTCGGATAGCAACTGGCAAGCGAACATTCGCTCGCATTTCGAACCACTAAAGCAATTGGTCGAGGCTCAAGTCAGCAAGTGATCGCACCAAAAAATCTGGCTTACTCTCAGCCAAACGCTCCAAAGAGCAACCCCCAGTCGCCACTGCAACCACTCGGGCACCAATCGCTCTGCCGCATTTGACGTCCGCAGGAGTATCTCCGATCACCACTACTCGCTCAGGGTGGAATTCGGAGCCAAGTCGCGCTGCCGCGGCGGCTTGAGCTTCACGGGCGACGTCGTCCCGCTCCAGATGCTGGTCGCCGTAACCACCGAAATCAAAAAAGTGCTCCACGCCATACGCAGACAATTTCAGTTGAGCAGCCTCCCGGGCATTGCCGGTCAGCAGGCCAAGTGAGCAACGCTGGTCGTCCAGCATGACGCGCAGCAATTCAGGAACCCCCGGCAAAAGTCCCCCTCGGGACTCCTTTAAGCAAGTCGCCAACTGCACGTGATACAACTGGCGAAAGGCACGAAAATGCTTCTCAAAGGGCAGGTCAAGTTTGCGAAATAGTTCTTGGACAATCGCGTAATCTGTTCGACCGTGATACTCGAGCTCGGGATAGTCCGAAACGCCAAGCAGCCGATGCAAAGTCTGTTTCATTGCCGTGATGCCGGCTCCGCCGGTCAACATCAACGTCCCGTCGATGTCCCAGAGCACCGTCAGCTTGTGCGTCTCGCCAGCCATATCCGTCTAAGCCTCATGTTGGACACCGGCAATTACCCGTGAGTCCTTTAACCAACCGAAAAAAAGAAACGGCCGCCACTCTAATGAGCGACGACCGTTTTGAATTTTATCAATGACAGTTCGCTGGAACATGGGACGACAGTCCCAGCCGAATCCAGCAAACTTTACTTGTGATTGCGACCACCAATCCGCATGCCGTAGAACGACCGCCAGATAAAGAAGTTCGCAATCAAGAACAAGACGCCGGCAATCACCGCGTTCAGCGATACGCCGTACTTGGTGGCAAAATCAGCGGCGAAAGTCTGCTTGCCCATGCTCACGGCCAATTCCACGGCCAACAGGCCGAAGAGGGTCGTAAACTTGATAACTGGATTCAAGGCAACCGAGGAGGTGTCCTTGAACGGGTCGCCAACCGTATCACCAACCACAGTCGCTGCGTGCAGGTCGGTGCCCTTTTGCTTCAATTCAACTTCCACAACCTTTTTGGCGTTATCCCAAGCACCACCGGCGTTCGCCATGAAAATCGCTTGGTAAAGACCGAAGATTGCGATCGAAATCAGATAACCGATGAAGAAGAATGGGTCGACAAAAGCAAACGCGAGCGACACGAAGAACACGCTGAGGAAGATGTTAAACATTCCCGCCTGGGCGTACTTAGT
>JBJTQD010000252.1:0-4105 GCA_046075445.1 Planctomycetota bacterium | reverse complement strand
GTGGTCGCTTGGGGGCTACTGGTAGTCGGCTTTTGGAGAGGGCGGAGTGCGGATTAAATTCCTGGCGGGAAAACGACTTGAGTTGACTGTACAGCGTCTCGTTTGACCTCTGAAAGGAAAGTGTTTAAGCAATTGACATTTTCAATTTGATTTGGGACTGGCGTCAACACAAAGCGATCCGAATCGCGCAGGACAAACTGCAAACCGCTAACCTATCAATTAACTCGCTGAGGGATCGGCTGGTCGAGGCTCACGATCGGCTTGACGAGTCCGACTTAATCACGCTTGCGTTGTGGGAACTGCTTAGCGAGCGACTGGGGGTGACGGTCGAGCAGTTGCGGGCCAAGGTGGCGGAGATCGACTTGAGAGATGGCCTTCAGGATGGCAAGTATTCGGGTGAAGTGCCGAAGTGTAGCGGGTGTGGTCGGAAGTTGAACCGGAGCCGGACTCATTGCCTGAACTGTGGCAACCCGAGGCCGGCGCTGGGTTTGGGAGATGTGTTGAGCGGGTAAACCGGAAGGGCTCGGTTGTTTTCACGTCGTTATAAAAGCGCGTAGAAGAAAAGAAGAAGGCAGACGTCCGGTTTGATAGTTTATAGCGAACGGTTTGTAAAACAGGCGAGTTGATCCCTGGTTCTTAACGACGAGAGAGAATAAAGATGCAGCAGTGGACCTATCTGGCGATCGCCATCGTCTCTGAAGTCGCCGCGACTTCGGCGCTGAAGGCCTCGGAGGGGTTGTCCAAACTTTGGCCTTCGGTGGTTGTCCTTGTCGGCTATGGAATCTCGTTCTATTTTCTCTCCCTGACGCTCAAGTCCGTTCCGATCGGAATTGCATACGCGATCTGGTCGGGAGCGGGGATTGCGCTGCTTGCTTTTATTGGTTGGTTTTTCTTCGGCCAGAAGCTTGACTTGCCAGCATTTCTCGGCATGGCGCTGATTGTGGCTGGTGTGGTTGTGCTCAACTTGTATTCCAACGTAAAACTGCATGCCTGAGTCTGGCTAAGATCGCGTTAGATTGGCATCCATTAAAGACGAATTGAGTTATTAAGAGCCATGAGTGAACAACCGCTTCTGACCTACACGGATGTATCGCTTACACGCCGCCAGACATTGACGCTGTGGAGCGATCGCGTGGAAGTCGCGGGCTCGGTTTTCCTGGGGCACGATTATCAGGCCGCATTTCCGCTGACAGGCATCTCACCGTACGTTCAGCGAGTCGCGATGCGAGACCGTCTCTTCGGAACGTTTTTATCGTTGGGAGTGATCAGCACGCCGGTAGCAGCCGTTTGTTATCAGTTCCCGGGATTCAACCTTGACACCACGCTTGGGCAACTCTTGCTCTTGCTCCCGTTGCTTTCACTGATTGTCTGCGTTTGCACCTTTAAGAAGATCGCGTTTACTCAGTTTCTAAGTCCTCAAGGGACATTGCTGTTTGGAGTGGTGAAGGGTGGGAAAGAGCAAGAGCGATATGACGAGGTGGTCGCTCAGTTGGTGGAGGAGATTAAGCGGGCAGGGGAACGTGAAGGGGAGGGTTGAGGATTGGGTTGTTGTACGCGCGGCGTAAAGGAATTGGGCGTGCTGAGGGTTCCACCGGCGGCTAGCGCCTTGCCGCTCAGGGGGCAATTAAAGTTGGAGCGTTTTCGTTGAGGGGGCTAAGAGGGAGGGAAGGAAGGTGGACCTGAATGTTGCGTTGGTCCTAACAACTGATTCGGGTCCAGTGTGAGGGGGCTACGCAGGTGTCGTCTCCGAAGCCGCCGTCGACGATTCCGTAATTTTCGAAAGCCAAGTCGATGTTGATGATGTCATCGCCATCTTTGGCTTGGATTTCGATTTTGTCCTCACGGTCGTAGTCATAGTAATCCCGCTCCAGAGGTAGCTCTCCGCCGCGGCCGAAGCGCTCAAAGACTGCTAGACCGGGGATGCCCGCGCGAACTAGGAGTTCATCATTTTCGTCGGTACCTTCGAAATGAAACTTATCTCGCCCGGCACCGCCATTGAGCGAGTCATTTCCTAAACCTCCGAAGAGTACGTCATCGCCGTCACCCCCGGAAAGCTCATCATCCCAACTCGTGCCGCGGAGAAAATCATTTCCGTCGAGGCCGTAAAGCGAGACCATTCCGTTGAAACCGGAGGCATCGAGGATGTTATCTTCGGCACCACCAATCAGTTGGGCGTACTCGATGCCTTCATGCCCAATATTCCCTCCCGCACCGCTGGCCAATTTCGCGGGCCCGAGCGTTAGATTGGTGTCCGCGGTTGCGAACAGTTTGTCAAATCCATCACCGCCGACAAAGCTCAACTCGCCGCCCTCCAGCGCTAGTCGGAAGTCAGCTTGGTTGACGCTCAATTGATCATCGCCGATTCCGGCGACGACAGTCAAATCTCTCAAGCCCGATGCTGAGAAGCCTCCGGGATTGAAGGTAATCGAGTCGTTTGGAGCCGCTTCATAGTCGTACATTCCGAGGTTCAGATCCACCGTCGGAATATCGTTCCAGATAAACGGAACGGTGTTGATCAGGCCGCTCGTACCGCTGAGGCGAACCGCTGCGGTCGGCAAGTCGCCGCTTACCGGGGAAGCGGTCAGCGAGTCTTCCGATCCCCGAGTGATATACTCAACCGAGTCAACACGGGACAGCGTCGCCGACTCAACGTTGTTCGCAACAATGTCGGTGTTGAGTTGCGATCCGGTCATGACTGCATAGCTTGCCCGGCCATTGACCTGGCCGGTCGAGAAGTTTACCGTCTCGGCTCCCGACCCACGGACCCTGATCGAGTCCAGTCCGTTGCCGCCGTTGAAAATCACTCCGGCTGGCAAGTCCAGTGGGCCGCCGAACCCAAAGTCGAGGGTCAGCCGATCATCCTGGACATTGCTGCCCCGGATTTCAGCTCCGAGGTAGTGAGCCACAGGTCGAGATGCCATCGGAAATCCAGTTGCATCGTTGACGATCTGATACTGATTGCCAGACCTTCGCAGAGTGAGCTCACTCGCCATCGCTTGCGTGCGGTAGACAATGCTCTGGGTCAGCTTGACCGAGAACGCATCGACTCCGCGGCTGGTCAACTCATACAAACCGCTGCGGGGATTCATGTCAGCTGTTCCCCGAAAGTTTCCGGTACTGAGGATATTGAACCTGTTATCCAGAGCGATGCTGGTTACTTCGTCGCTGTCAGTGCCTCCGAGTTGCCGGGCCCAAAGGTAGTTTCCACCAGCGTCCCATTTGCCAATGAAACCATCGGCTCCGCCCGCCGATGTCAGGTTCGAGACTGCGGTGCTGGGATTAAAGTCGGTGGTGCCTGAGAAGGAACCGGAGAGGTAAATACCGCCGCGGCCGTCGAGCATCAGGTCAGTGACAAATTCCTGATTCGCCCCACCGATTTGATTTGCCCAATACAGATTTCCATCTCCGTCCAGTTTCCAGACAAAGATATCGCTCAAGCGAGCAGTCAGTTCGTATCGGAACAGCGTCGGATCGAAATCGGTCGTTCCCGAAAAGTTGCCGGCGATCAGCGGTCGGCCCGAGGAATCGAACTCGATCTCCATGCCGGCCTGCGATGAAGCTCCGGAGAGCGTTCGGACCCAGAGAAAATTCCCTGCGGAATCGAGTTTGTTGACAAACGCATCGCTCTCGACGGTGGGTGTCGCGCGATTCATCGTCCCGGAACCGGGATCGAAATCGAATTGACCTTGGAATTGTCCGGTGGTGTAGACATTCCCCGAGGGGTCGACTGCGATGTCGTTGACGATACCGCGGGAACTGGTGTTGGCAGCATTAAATTCGCGAGCCCAAACGTAGTTGCCCGACCCGTTCAGCTTGAGAATGTACCCATCCTCGCCGAGTGCAGACAAATTGACGACAGCCGCGCCCGGGTCAAAGTCTCGCGTGCCGGAGAAGAAGCCACTGACAAAGACGTCGCCGTCATGGCCTAGGGCGAGAGCCGTGCCGCTGCCTCCGATTTGCCGAGCCCACGTCGAATTGCCGAAGAAGTCCATTTTAGTGACGAAGCCCTCCCAGCCGGTAGTGGCTGTGAAATTCTGCACGCCGACGCCTGGGTCAAAGTCGATGGTTCCGTTGAATGACCCGGAAATGATCAAGGCTCCCGAAT
>JBJTQD010000251.1:0-972 GCA_046075445.1 Planctomycetota bacterium | reverse complement strand
TTGTCTGGTCACCACCCGGGAAACGAAATCAACTAACCTTCACCAACTGTGGAGTACGCGACCTTGTCAGAATTGGAAATCGAGTCTCCCGACGACGAAAGAATGATCGAGTCTTATCGCCCCTTCAGCGGCTGGGCGATTGCTTCATTGGCGCTCGCGATTATCTCGGTTCTAGGGATGATCAATCCGCAGCTATTCCTGCTGCCACTGATTGCACTGGTTGTTTCTTTGCTGACCTGTCTTCGCAACAGCTGGTCGAAAACCCAGCCCATCGGGTCTTGGCTGGCCCTGGTCGCCGCGTTGCTTTCCGGCTTCTTTCTCACGAGCGGGACCACCTACACCCGCTTCAAACAACAGCACTATTTTTCTTTGGCGCGGCAATTTGCGGAAACTTGGTTTGACTTGGTGCGTGACGGCGAAATTTATCGGCCCCATCATTTGCTTAAGGATTGGCCGACAAGACAGCCCTCGAATGTCGACTTGGATCGGTACTATGCCAACCTGACCAACATCCCAAATAAATTCAAAGACTCAAAAATGGAGATCGATGACTACATCAAACAGGAACCAGAAAAATCGATGCGCGAATTTGGCCGGAAGATGAACTATCGGTACGTCCGTGACTTCTTCTTTCGCGATGAAGTCAAAACAGAGTACTATCAGCTGGAATACGTTTTAGAGTGGCCCCCTGAAACTGGGCGACCAAACTGGCCCATGCTGGTCGAAATGCAACGCAAAGAACACATCCAGCCTTATGGCAATCAGTGGACCGTGCGAGACGTGATTCCCTACGGTGAACCAAAGATGTTTGAACGTATGCGGCGGGGATTTGGGTTGGAGTAGAGCCTGATGATACGGTTCCGTTTCTAACGGGGCCGCCTGCGGGTTACCCGGGACGGGTATTGCGCCGCGAGAGAAAGCGGGCTTTTCGTCTAGCCGGCAGCCAGCGGCAAGGTGTACCGCAAATGCGGA
>JBJTQD010000250.1:0-3164 GCA_046075445.1 Planctomycetota bacterium | reverse complement strand
CAATTGCTGCCAGAACGACTCGAAACGCTCGCGCTGATAGTCCTTGAGCAGATACGTCCACGTGAGCGGCGCACTCGCGACGAAGACCGCGACGAGCGTCACGAGCGAGCGCAGCTTCAGGTGCGTGAGGAACATGATCGTCGCGAAGATGAACGCGAGGATCATCCCCGTGCCGAGATCCGGCTGTTTGAGCACGAGCCCCATCGGCAACGCGAGAATCGCCGCGGGAATCACGAGATCCTTCAGCGTGCGGCCTTCCGTCTTCGGATCGTTGTGCAGATATTTGGCGAGCGCGATGATGAGAAAGATCTTCATCAACTCGCTCGGTTGCAGAGAAAACGAGCCTATCGGAATCCATCTCTGACTCCCGCGGATCGTGCGCGCGAGCAGGAACACCAACAGCAGCAGGACGACATGAGTCCAGAGCATTACGCGGATTTGCCGGGTTCGGGTTGGTTTCTAGATGCTACCGGCGGCTAGCGCCTTGCCGCTCAGATACCAGGGCTGGCGCGAGGACCCGGCTGACTTTGCGGGATGCACTTGCGCTGCGCCTCGCCTTCCTCTTCTCGTGTCACCCGGATCCTCGCCCCTTTCACTCGACTGCCGATGACTCGGCTACGTACGAACCAAGCTTCCCCTCTGAATCGCGGACCGCTGTGAAACCGATAAAACCGCGGACCTTTCCGGAAGGTAATTGGAATAACTCGCCGACCGCATCGCAGTACCACTGCAATTGTTCGGCATAGCGCTCGAGCTCTAAATCGATCTCACTATCCCCCAGTTCACCCGTCTTGAAATCAAGCACTTCCGCTGCGACGAGTTGGTCCCCCTCGGATATCAGAATCAAGCGATCAATTTGACCCTCAAGCCAACACCCATCGATCTCCACCACAAACGGAAACTCGCGATAGACATCCAGCCGCAAAGGCTCAATCAACGTCTCGCCAGCGGAATAGTGCCGCGCCATCACTGCATCCCGATAAGCCGGTTCGCTTAGCCAATTCGCCAAGTCTCCCGTCCCTAGCAGTTCAACCAATTCATCAGCGATTCGTTCGCGATCATTGGCCTCGGCTACGATGGCGCTGAGAGATTTCAGCAGCGACTCGCGAGATGGCAACGACTCGATCCACTCGACCTGTTGCAGGAGACGATGGCAAGCGACACCGCGGGCTTGAGCTTCCTCGCGGCCTTTGTGCGTCGTCTCGCCCGGACTCTTGGTTGCCGCATTTGACTTACTCTTCGATCGAATGCGTCTCGCTTGTGGCCTTGCCCGGTCCTGCCGACGCGATGACGAAGGAGTCAACCATTCAGCACCACGTCCAGTCTCACCGCTTTGGGCAAGAATGATTCGCTGGTCGGTCGCAGCATACTCCTGCGGCGACTGTATGGTCTCCGCGGATTCGTTTGCCGGTTGGCCAGCGGTCATCCAATTTCGGTCGCCGAAAGAAGCAATCACGCTATCTTCGGACTTTGACCCGGAGCTAAGGGATCGCAATAAAACTCCGACGACATTGGCCCAATCCGGTTCCGCCTTCGGCGGCAGGATTACGCTCAAATGTTGTTTGGCTCGAGTCAGCGTCACATAAAGCAAGCAAAGTTCTTCGTTGATCTGCTGGGCTTGATACTCGTCAAACACGCTTTGGATTCTCTCTGGTAGCAGCGGCCGGTCGTCGCTTCGCACGTAGCGGCTGACGGCATCGATCGGACCAGCCGGATCGCTGCGGCCCGTAACCACTTCGGGAGGACTGGAAGTCCAGCCGCTGCGGGTTTTGTTCAGGGGCGCCACTACGATGTCAAAACCAAGACCCTTGGAAGCGTGCATGGTCATCAGCCGGACGCGAGCTCCCGTTCGGTCGGCGACTCGCTGCTCCCGAACATGTTCGACAAATTGGTAAGGCCGCAATGTCCAAGTTGCATCGTAGTCGTATGCGACCTCGACCAATTGCTCTAGCCGCTGGGCTTCCCGTTCCGTGCATTTAACTCCTAGAACTCGGGACCAGCGGCGTATGGTCGAGCCATATCCGTCGGCGAGCAACTCGTCTCGAATCTCCGCTGCGATTTCCTGCGCACGTTGCTCGTTTGCCTGCTGAGACTCCTTGGTTTCGGGGGTGAGGCCAAATCGTTCACCGAGCGGGGAATGCGACAGATGAAACCGGGCCACGCTGTCGCCGGGGTGATCGGCCAGCGTCAGCGCCGAGAGTATGACCTCTACGGCTGCCGAATCCGTCAGCGGATTGCCCGCTTCTTCGCTCGTCGCGATTCCGGCTCGCTGCAAATGCACCGCTACCGGCGCGATTGGGGAATTGCCCCGAAACAGCACAGCGATTTCCTTTCCGGGATATCGCTCATAAAGTCGCGTGACCTCGGCGATCGTCTCAAGCAATACGTCTTCCGTTACATCGTCCTCCTCGCTTGCCGGTGCGACCTTGACTTCAGCGTAACCTTTGAGATCCTGTTTCGCCGGACGGTGTGGCTCGAACTTGCCAGCCCAAGCCTTGAGCACGCTTCGGGAGACGGCGTCGGAATCGTTCCCGGCAAGTTGGCTAAAGCTTCCGAATACCGAATTCACGAGGTCGAGAACCGCTTGGCAGGATCGGAAACTTTCCAGCAGAGGCGGTGCCATTTCAATTCGCGAGCCGAAGTCTTTCTCAACCGCGTCGAAAATGCGGTCGACGCCACCGCGCCAGCCGTAAATCGCCTGCTTCCGGTCGCCCACGCAAAAGAACGTGCGACCGGAATCAAGTTGAGTCACATGGTCGGCCAGCGGCTTGACGACGGCCCATTGGAGGGGAGACGTGTCCTGAAACTCATCGAGTAGCAAGTGTTCAATCTTGCGGCCCAACCGATCGGCGACTTCGCGAGGTTGCAGCTGGATCGTGCGAGCGAGATGGTAAGTGACGTCTGAGAACTCAAGTTCGCCCGTGTCGAGCTGCAGCGGCTGCAGCACGGAATCGAAACTTTCGAGTAAGTCCCGCGTGGCTTTTGTGCGCGATGCGACGAGCAGGCAGACCTGTCGTTTGATAAGTTGCAGGGTCTCTTCAATTAGCGAACGGAACGATTTGGGGATCTCCTGGCAGCTGTAGTGGGTCTCTCCTTCGCGGACCTTTTTGACCACGCCCAACCCTGCCGCGTCCTCCCATTCACCATTTTGCAGGCACTCAATC
>JBJTQD010000249.1:0-12276 GCA_046075445.1 Planctomycetota bacterium | reverse complement strand
TAATCAACTCGCGTTTCCCGGCAAGCTTCGAATATGCGGTCACTTAATTCCTGCTCATCGCGCACCCCTCGGTGGGAAACGACGAACGAGGGAATGTTCGCTTCGGCGGCATACTTCAAACCACCCGCTTCGGGATTGCTCGAACCGACAATGACGATTTCCGCATCCAACTTCCCAGCCGCATCCCAATCGATCAGATTGCGCAGCGTAGTCCCTCCGCCAGAGATCAGGACGGCAAGGCGAAGCCGGGGTTTTGCGCTATCTGTCATCGTCCCAATCCAATCTCAAAAATACGCTCGCAAGAAACTCGCTCGGCACTTAAACGGGCTGAACGGAATCGACAACTTCCAGATCGATTTGAATCCCATAGTCACCGACCTCCTCGCTGACCGCAGAAGCAGCCATCTGAGCAGGCCAATCGATCTCAATGGCGAGCGTTTCTTGTTTCAGATAACCTGCATGCTGCTCGACTGCACGGCGAAGCTCCTCCGCTGTGGTCGCGAGGCTTAACTTGATTCTCGCTGCGAAATCGAGCCGACGCTGCTTGCGCAGGTCCTGAACCAGGCGTTTAACATCCTGGGCATAGCCTTCAGAAACCAACTCATCGGTCAGCTTGGTGTCCAAGACAACGACACAGGCCGAACCTTGAGCCGCAGCCCAGCCTCCCTTGGCCTGCATCCGAACCTGAATGTCTTCGCCCCCCAGAGAGAGCTGCTTCTCGCCAAGGTCGATTTTCACTGTACCCGTTTGATTCAGCTCCGCCAGCAAAGCCGCACCGTTAGCTTGCTGCAGTGTCGCCTTGAGCTTGGGTAACAGCGGACCAACCTGAGGACCGAGCCGTTTGAAATTCGGCTGGATTTGATAAGTCACAAACTCGGCTGCATCAGCAGTGAAGTTGATTTGCTTGACGTTCAGTTCGTCGCGAAGAATTGAGTCATGAGCCGCCAGCCATTCCTGCTGCGCGGGATCGTTCAGTGCGACGGTGACCGCAGCCAAAGGCTGCCGGACCTTGAGCTTGGACTCCATCCGGGCAGCTCGGCCCAGTGAAGCGATCTCCCGCAAAGAGTTCATCCGGGCCCGCAGGACTTCGTCCGTATCGCCGCGAGCGACCGGGAAGTCGGCAAGGTGAACGCTCTCCAGAGTCCGCTCGCCAAAAACACCAGCGAGATTCTTCCAAATCGCCTCTGCCGTAAAAGGCACAAACGGAGCAATCAGCCGCGTGGTGACGAGCAAACACTCGTACAACGTCCAGTAGGCGTCGAGCTTGTCCCGATCTCGCTTGTCGTTACTCCAGAACCGATCTCGGCTGCGGCGGACATACCAGTTACTGAGCATGTCGACGAAGCTGGTTAGCCTCGAGCAAGCGTTGTAGTTATCGTACGCGTCCATTGACTCGATCACCGAGGCGACCGTCGCATCGAGTTCGGCCAAAATCCAGCGGTCGAGCTCATCGCGCTGGGTAACCTCGCGATACGAGGCTGCTCGAGCAAGCGTCTCCCGATCGAGTTGCCCGACTTGGCCGCCCAGTTCGGCAGCGGGATTGAATTCGTCCATATTGGCATACAGGACAAAGAAGCCATACACGTTCCAGAGTCTCAGCAGAAACTCTGGAATACTTTCTTTGATCGCGCGCTCACTGTAGACGATCGAATTCCATGGGGGCTGGTTGGCGTAAAAGTACCAGCGAAGCGCATCGGCGCCGTGAGTATCGAAGATCTCTTGCGGCTCGCGATAATTCCGCAAGCTCTTACTCATTTTCTCAGTCCGACGCTCGAGCTTGCCACCGCAGGCGGTGCACTTCGGCACCTCCTCGAGAATCCGCTTGCCGCAGCTGAGGCAAACGTTTGACTCGGCAAGCATCAATCCAAGCACAATGCAGTTTTGAAATGGATGCGGGTAAGCAGTCGCCGGAACTCCCGCTCCGCTTACCTTACTCCCCTCACCCTCGGGTGAAAAAAGCATCGTGCTGATCGAGAGCAGGCTGTAGAACCAACCCCGTGTTTGGTCGAGCGCCTCGCTGATGAAGTCGGCCGGGAATTGCCCATTGAACAGTTCCTTATTTTGATGCGGGTACCCCCACTGAGCGAACGGCATTGCGCCGCTGTCGTACCAGCAGTCGATAACTTCGCTGACTCTCCGCATCCGCGAGCCGGACGCATACGGCGAGTCGTAAGTGACTTGATCGATGTAGGGCTTGTGGACCTTGAGATCTTCGACGAGTTCCGGGTTAGCCGCTTTGGCCTGAAGCCAAGCTTCCTGACCGGCGACTCCCGGTTTCGCGAGGAGCTCATCGTAACTGGCGACCGCTTCCATCTTCCCGGTCTGTTCGCAGACCCAAATCGGCAGCGGAGTTCCCCAGTAACGCTCGCGCGAGAGAGCCCAGTCGACGTTGGACTGCAGGAAGTTCCCGAACCGGCCATCGCGGATGTGTTCCGGTAGCCAGTTGATCTCCGCGTTATTAGAGAGCATCCGCTCTTTGAATTGAGTCGTTCTGATGAACCAGCTCTTGCGAGGGTACTGAATCAGCGGATCGTTTTCGGCTCGCCAGCAAAAAGGATACTCGTGAACGTACTGCTCTTGATGGAACAGCTTTCCGGTTTCCTTCAAGCGACGGATGACTGGCTTGTCGGCTTCTTTGACCCAGAGTCCGGCGAACTCGCCTGCGACTTCGGTTAATTTACCGTTTGAGCCAACGGCGCAGATCATTTCTGGACCTTCGCCTTCGACGAAGCGAGCCTGTTCGGTTTGCAGAAGTTCGAAGTCAACTTCACCGAACGCCGGCGCTTCGTGGACGGCGCCGCTTCCGCTGTCGGTAGTGACAAAATCCGCGGCGACAATTCTCCAAGCTCGGTGTTGGCTTCCTCCGGACTTCAAGCGGCCGGTTTGTTCGCCCTGAGTCTTGTAATAGAAATCGAAAGGAGGCTCGTATCGGAGCCCGACCAGTTCGCTACCGGAACAGGTCGATTCAATCACTAGCGGCCGTTTGACTTTTTGGCTGATCGCCTCAACCAGCGCTTCGGCCAAGATGATTCGCTGCCCTGTTTGCTCATCGAAAACGGTCGCATAAACGATGTCCGGATTGACGGCAGCGAACTGATTGCTGGGCAACGTCCAAGGCGTGGTTGTCCAGACAAGCAGGCTCGAACCGGGACGATCGAGCAAAGGGAAGAGGACGAACACGCTGGGGTCGGCGACCGAGCGATAGCCTTGCCCGACCTCGCCGCTGCTGAGCGCGGTGCCGCCTTGAGCCCACCACCAGACGATCTTGTGTCCTTGATAAAGCAGCCCGCGCTCGAACAAATTCTTAAGTGACCACCAGACCGACTCGACGTAGCTTTGATGGTAAGTCACATAGGCGCGGTCGAGGTGGATCCAGAAACCGATCCGTTCAGTGAGTCGTTCCCACTGCTGCATGTACTGCCAGACACTCTTCTGGCATTTCTGAATGAATGGCTCGACGCCGTAAGCTTCGATTTCTTCCTTGGAGTGAATACCAAGTTCCTTGCAGACTTCGACTTCGACTGGAAGACCGTGGGTGTCCCAGCCAGCTTTTCGCTCGCAGCGGAACCCTCGCATGGTGCGATAGCGGGGGAAGAGGTCCTTCATGGCCCGGGTCAGACAGTGACCAGGGTGTGGCTTGCCGTTGGCAGTGGGGGGGCCTTCGAAGAAAACGAAGCTGGGGGAATCGCTCCGCTGCTGGAGTGTCCGGTCGTAAATTTTCGCGGTCCGCCAAAAATCGAGAATTCGTTCCTCGAGCTTTGGAAAACTGACGTTGGTTTCAACCGGTTGAAACATTCGAATCCCCGTTCTCATGTGGTCCAGCAGGCGGCAGATAGGTCGGCCCAACCCAAAATATCCCCAAAGCTGGCAGGATTGTAAATGGAGCCGCAGAGCCTCGTTTTCCCCGGCTCGACGTCATTGCTAATCGATTCGGCTCGAGACGAGTTGCCGGGCGAGGGAGAATCGGATTTCCTTCCAATTCGGTCGCGCTCAGTCTGGCTATCAGCTGAGACAGAATTCGAGCCATCGGGGTTCGAAGTGACCCGCAAAACCCGATTAAGCCCTCCGGCTTAGGGTTAAACGTTTTAACCGTAACAAGGCAAGCACTTTCCGGGGGAATTTTGCTTGTCTCCGCGAAAGGGTTTCAGCCTGCCTGAGGAAATCAACTTAGGGTTGAGTACGGCAGTTTTGCTTAACTGTCGACTTTCTCGCCCCCCGTGCTTGGCAGGTCGTGGCAAGGTGCCGCGACCTGCCTTTTTTCGTTTTCAGCAGTCAAGCGGCAAGACTCTGGGAACCGAGTGTAAGGAGGTGAGCAATGGCGAAACGCGGCTGTCGTGGCGAGTCGTCCAAACTGAAAAACCAGCGGCTTTTAACGTGTGAATTGGCGAAGTTGGAGCCCAGACCCGTTGCCGCGACCTACCCAAATTTGAAGAAGCGGGCAATAATAGGGGGCTGGAGGAACAGATGAGTAATGATTACGCGTCCGATCCATTGGACGAAGATGATGATTTTGGCGACTTCGGGGACATCACACCCAACACGGGTACGCCAGAAGATCTAGCCGACGATGTGCTCGCAGAGTTCGACGAAGATGACTTCGACGAGGAATTCGACGACGATTTCGAAGAGGAAATCGAAGGCGAGTACGCGCTTGAAGACGACAAGTACGGAGCTGAATTCCATGAAGAATTCGGACACTTGGAAGAAGGCTACCGCGACGAATTCGAAGAGGGCGAAGAACCAGACTTCGGTGGCGAGACGCCGTAACTAACAACTCCACCTAATGACCAGAGAAGCCGAGTGAAAGCCACTCGGCTTTTTTTAGGCGCGGAGGACCCCGACTGGCAAGGAAGAGAGCGGCAAGCTGGTTTGCAACGCGTTATCAACTCGCACTTCACCTCGCCGCTGGCTACGGGCTAAACGGGGCTAAACGAAAGAACCGGGGGCTAGCGCGGACTAACTCGCCGACACGCTGACTCGCACCTGACTTAGCCCGTCGCTTGAGTGCCAAACAAGCTCGCCACGAACTTTTCTTCCCCGTCCTCTGTGACCTCTGTGTTTCTCTTCTTCCGTCCTCGCGCGAGGACGGAGTTGCAAGCTTCTTTCTCGTCCCGCCGCTCAGGTCGTGTACTCGGCGTTAAGTTTCACGTACTCAACAGTCAGATCGCTAGTCCAGTGTTCGGTCTCTCCCGGACCAGTCCCGACTGTCAGAGCAATTTCTGTCAATCGATTCTCTTTAATGGAAAGCGAGGTTGCTCGGCGATCAAAATTGGTTGGCTGTCCGCGCTGAAATACCTCGGTCCCGTTCAAGCGAAGCGAGGTCTCCCCCACATTGAACTGTGCGCCGCAGTAGCCAGCCGCGGAAACAATTCGTCCCCAGTTCGGGTCGCCACCAGCGATCGCAGTCTTGACCAAATTACTCAAGGCAATCGCTCGGGCAATCTTCTCCGCATCTTGCTCATGTCGAGCCCCGCGAATGCGGATATGGATCAGATGCTGAGCCCCTTCGCCGTCAGTCGGAATTCGCTGCGCCAGCTCAATACAGATGCGATTGAGTTCGGCTTGAAAAACCGACAAGTCGCAGGGCCTTTCTCGGGCTTCAGATGAATTTGCAAGCAAGACCACCGCATCGTTGGTGCTGGTATGCCCCTCGACGGAGATTCGATTGAACGAAAGGTTAACGGCAATTCGCAAAGCAGCATCTGCTTCGGCGGGAGTCAGTGGAAAATCCGTCGTGAGAATACCGAACATCGTCGCCATGTTCGGGCCGATCATTCCCGCTCCTTTGCACATCGCAGCAATGGTGAAGCCAGATGGATGCCGCAGGGTGATTGTCTTCGGCCCGTGATCTGTGGTCAGAATTGCCTTAGATGCGGCAGCAAAACCTTCTGCATTTCCGCTAACGCTCGCCGCGCAAGAATTGATTCCCAGGCGAACTTTCTCCATCGGCAAATGCTGGCCAATGACTCCGGTCGACAGCACGAGCACCTGCTCACGTTTCACCTGTTCTCCGCCGCGACTCAGTTCAGCCGCCAGCAGGCTGGCCATTTCCGTATTGTCAGCGATCCCCTGTGCTCCAGTGCAGGCATTCGCGTTGCCCGAGTTGATCACGATCCCGCGGAGTTGATCGGTAGGGGTAATTGCTCGATTCCAGTCGATACTCGCAGCGTGAACCAAATTCTGGGTGTAGACTCCGGCTGCGACGGCAGGGCCTTCGGAAATCACCAGAGCCAAGTCGGGTAAGCCGCTCGCCTTGATCTTGCAAGCGACCCCGCCGAACTTGAATCCCCTTGGCACGACAACTGCTGAACTCATATCTCCGTCCTGAAAATGAAAAGCGGGAACCAATCGCCCGCGCTCGAGGCAATTCAATTAGAGCAAAGCCAACGTTTCCGGATAGCCGCACATCACATTCAAGTTTTGGACCGCGGCCCCGGAAGCACCCTTGATGAGATTGTCGATCACGCTGACCAGTACTAAGCGGCTTCCGAGTTGGCGCACCGCCAAATCGCAAAAGTTAGTCCCCGAGACATCTTTGGTTGCGGGGAGTTCACTCGTGACCCGAACAAAAGGCTCACGCCGGTAGGCAGATGCCAGACACTCCTGCGCGGCGGCAGGCGTTACCCCCTTCTCCGGTCGTACGTAAATCGTGGAAAGAATTCCACGGTCCATCGGGATCAGGTGGGGCGTGAAGATCGCACCCGTTTTACAGCCTGAGATTCTTCCCACGATCTGATTAATCTCCGGCCAATGTCGATGCGTGCCGACACCGTAAGCGGCAACCGATTCATTGCATTCCGGGAAGTGAAAATTCAGCTTCGGCGTCCGCCCTCCGCCAGAAACCCCCGTCTTGGAGTCCACGACGATATCTTCAGGGTCGATCAGACCGGCTTTCACCAGCGGAGCCAGTGCCAGAATCGCCGTGGTTGGAAAGCAACCGGGATTGGCGACAACATCTGCTGTACGGATTTGGTCGCGAAACCATTCCGGCAAGCCGTATGGGACTCGACCGATCCTGCTCGGGTCGGCATGTTCCGCTTTGTACCAAGTCTCGAACGAACCAAGATCGTCCAGCCGGTAGTCGGCACTAAAATCAATGACTCGAATCCCAGCGTCGGCTAATTCTTTGACGATTGGAGAAGAGGCTGCGTGAGGCAAGCAGCAGAAAGCCACATCGACTTCGCCGCGGAAGTCCTCAAGGCTGTACTCCGTAAATTTCAGCGGAACTTGTCCGCGAAGTGACGGGTGGACTTTCTCTGCTGGGATTCCAACATCGGACCGAGATGTCAAACGAGTCAATTCGACATGTGGATGCCGCAGCAATAGTTTCAGCGATTCGCTGGCGGTGTACCCTGTCGCTCCAACAATTCCAATCCTTGTCTTCTTCAAGTTAATCCTCTCGTCTACGATTTTTCTCTTTGATCTCATCCGAGGACTTCGGCTTTTCAGCCGGCGGAGGAGCCGCGGCAGCCGCGCGTCCCGCCTGATTCTCCGCGAGAATGATTTCGCGATCCTCAAACTGATAAGTCACTCTGATCGGGATTTCCTGGCTGGCTATCCCATCGATCACCGATTTATGAGCCTGAATCAGCTCATTTTGTTTCTTGGTCTCAAGCATGGCGTTTTTGACCTTGGTCGCTTGGTCGCGCATCCGCGTCTTCGTGCCAGTAATCGCATCCTCCGCCGCTCGGGTGGCGCGGTCTGACTCGGCTGCCATGGTGGAATAAGCCACCCCCGCCTCGTCGACGAGCCGCTGGAATTCGACCGCCTTCAACTTTTGAGGTTTGCCAACGGCACGGACGACCCAATCCGCAGAAAGCTCGACTTTTGCCCGCAACCGCCGATCAAATTCGAGACCGAACAACTGCTCGCTCTCGATACTCCGAAACACGACCACCGCGGGTTGCTTGGCTTCAAAGTTCTCATTCACCACACTGGCCTCCGCCCAAGGGCTGTCAGCAAGAAACGGACCGAGCTTAAACTTCACACTCTCCTCATTCGGAGGACCAGGCAAATCAAACGAGCTCTCGGCGGTCAGTGATTTCGGATCAAGCGTGAATCCCTCGATCAGAACCGGCTCACGCAGGATCGAAGTTGCGATCCCTCCCTGACTGGATTCGAGTTGTAACAGGCAATTTGACAAAGCCAATGCAAGCGACCGCGCATCAACTTCCGTCGCCCAGGCAAACTGCAATTGCCCATCGGCCAATTTGAATTCTCCAACCGGCTCCGTTTCTGTCGCATCTTCACGCTTCTTCAACGAAACTTTCCAAGCTTGCTGTTCGCTTTGCGGTTGCAATTCGAAAAACACTTTACTCCGGGCCACCGTCTCGGGGTCATAACGCAGCCGCATCGTCAGGTCTTCAAATTTAATATCCGGAAGTGGGCCTAAAACTTGAAGCCCTTTGCCGACCTCTCCGAGCTGGGCAACTTTGGGAAAGCCATCCAGCGGGTTACCGGCCGGCGCAGGCTTTGACGCCGGCGGAGCGGCAGGCTGAGAATTGCCTTTCTGCTGGCTTTCCGTCGATGGCTTGGAGTCTGGCTTTGACTCTGGCTGCGCTGTTGGCTTCGAGGTCTGGCCAGGGATCAAAAAAGGATCTTTCTTGCTGCCCCCATTTCCAGAACTTGGAGGAGCCGTCGGCTCATTCACTTTCTGAGTTGATTTATCATCCGAGCCTGACTTGGGACTCGACGAGGGCTCTTGAGCGGGCGGCGGGGTCTGACCAAGCGGAGGCAAGGGTTCACTTGGGGAAGGTTGCTTTGGCTTCTCTTCAACCGAACCCTCAATCGCCGCCGGAAGATTGGGAAGCGATGGCTGTTCGGCTGGTTTGGTTTGCTCCGCAGGAACAGCGAGTTTGGGCAATTCCGCTGGCGGCTGGTTCGAGGCAACGGCTACCTGTTTCGCTTCACCCGCTCCACTCGGCCAGAACTTCCACGCCAGATAGCTGGCCAAGCCAACCAAAACTAGCGCTGAAAGGGCAACAGAGTACAGCTTGAGCCAACGGTTGCCGCCCGAACTTGTCTCTTTTTCGATTTTCGCAACTCGCTTCTGCGCTGCTGCGGCCGGCTTGTCCACATGCCTCGCCGCTTGAGGTCTAGGCGACGGAGCTATCGCCGTCTCTGCTTGCTCACTCGCCTCGGAGAGAAAATCCAACTCTGAAGTTTCTTCGGTTGGCTTCAGTTCGCGCTGCCAGGCAGCGACCTGCTCAGCGAGCAACTCCAATTTTTTTGGTTCAGCGAGTGATTCCTGAAGCAAACGGGGCCACTCAGCGAACTCCGCAGTTCGAAAGTACTTGGCCAGCAGACGCTGGGCAATTTCGACCCATTGGCGACGGTCCAAACTGAGTAGTTCTTCTGAGGTCGACGCGTGCTCCAGCCCCACGGCGCGACGCAAAGTCGCCTCGCACAAGCCCGCAATCTTCCCCAGCCCATCTTCGCCCAGCAGCAACGCTCCGCCGGCCAAGTTGCCATGGCCCACGGAGCGGCTCTGCAGGTAAGCCAGCCCCGCCGAAACTCCTTGGACCAGCCCGGCGGCCTCTCCTTGGGTGAGGTTCAGCTTGGCCGGTGAGTCGAGCAGTTTCCCACTGCTCATTTCATGAACGACAAACAGACGCCCGCCATCCTCTCCCAGGTCATAGGTCTGCTCGACTCGAGGATGATCCAAAGCGGTCAGCGTGCCAACAGAGTTTGAGACAGCTGCAAACTCGGGCGACTGCCGGGTGATTTTTTCCGGCAGAATTTGCAACTGAACTCGCCGATGCAGTGGCTCGTGCCAAGCAAGAAAACAGTCGCCAAGTTCGTCGCGACGACTTCGCTCTTCCAGCAGATAATTTCCCACGCGCAACCGACTCCGGCCGCTGAGAATAAACTTCGCTTGCCAATCGGTTAGTAATCCGGCCTGCACCAGCGAAAGAGCCAGCCCGCGTGGGTCTTCGCCTTGAAGCCGTGCAAGGAGTGGCTGCAGCGAGCCTTCGGGAACAACTCCGGAGTCGCGCAGGTCTTTGAGAAAACGGTCGAGGTTTGGATTGCTCATCGGGTGAATTATAACCGACACGAAGCAATTGTCGTGCGCTCCGATTTCCAGCGGCCACGGAAGTAACCAAACAAAGCCGGTTCGAAAAGACGGCCCATAAATGGCCGGTCTCGGAAGTTCCGCTCAAAGGGTCGCTTAGCCCAATTGCCGAACGACACCCGATCGTCGCACAGGACTTAACTCTGTATTAAGTAACCGTCCAGGTATCGCCGCCAGTGAAGAGCTTGTTCAGATTGCCAGGTCCACGTTCGGCGATCGCTTGGTCAACCTGCTGATTGACCTGTTCGTCGTAAATCGGACGTTCCACGGAACGGAAAACGCCGATCGGTTCGGGAAACTGCGGATACCGCATCCGGCTCAAGAGATAAGCCAAAGCCGGGTTGTCAGCCGACTCGTCGTGGAACAACAGGTCATCGGTCGCTACTTGATCGACCGAGACGACTTCCGGCGTGAAACCGTTGAGCCGAATTCCGCGTGTCCCCTTGGCGAACAACAGTGGCTTGCCATGCTGCAACTCGACGAGGTTATCGTCCTTCACGTCCTTTTCCTTGGCGTAATCCCAAGCGCCGTCGTTGAAGACGTTGCAGTTCTGGTAAACCTCGACGAACGAAGTTCCGCGATGCTGCGAAGCCCGAGTCAGGGTTTCCGTCAGGTGCTGGATGTTGGTGTCGATTGAGCGAGCCACGAAGGTGGCTTCAGCAGCAATCGCAACCGAAATCGGATTCAGTGGGAAGTCGAGCGAGCCGCGCGGTGTACTCTTGGTTACTTTTCCAACCGGCGAGGTCGGCGAGTACTGACCTTTGGTCAAACCGTAAATGCTGTTGTTGAACAATACGATGTTGAGATCGAGATTGCGGCGGATCACGTGGAGAAAATGATTACCGCCGATGCTCAGGGCATCACCGTCACCGGTGATCACCCAAACATCCAAATCTGGACGCGAGCATTTCAGTCCCGTTGCGAAAGCCGGGGCGCGGCCGTGGATGCTGTGTAATCCGTAAGTGTTCATGTAGTAGGGAAAGCGACTGCTGCAGCCAATTCCCGAGATAAACACGGTTTTCTCGGTCTTGGATCCGATTCCCGCGAGCACTTTCTTCATCTGGGCGAGAATCGAGTAATCGCCACACCCGGGACACCAGCGGACTTCCTGATCGGACCCGTAATCAGCCGGTTTGAGCACATTCAGTTCGGTCGACATGATTTTTTCAGCGGTAGAGAGGATGAAATTCGTTTATGACTCAATGCGAGCAGGTTACCTCCAAACTCGCGGGCAGAAATCCTTGAAGCAGTTATCACTCGCCAGCAATTGCAGCGTCGATTACCGACTCCAATTCACTCACGTTGAACGGTTTGCCTTGCACTTTGTTATAGCCCTTGGCAGCAACGTGGAATTGCGAGTTGATCAACATCCGCAGTTGGCCCATGTTGAGTTCGGGAATCAGGACCTTGCGATACCGATGCAGGATCTCGCCCAAGTTTTTCGGGAATGGATTTAGCCAGCGAAGGTGAGCGTGGGCTACTGACTTGCCCTGATGCCGAGCCCGTTCGCAGGCCGTGCGGCAAGCTCCATAAGTGCCACCCCAACTGAGCACGAGCAGGTCACCTTGATCGGGGCCGTCGACGCTCAGCGGTGCAATAACTTCGGCAACATTCGCAACCTTCTTCGCCCGTGTGTTGACCATGTGTTGATGGTTCTTCGGGTCGTAGCTGATGTTGCCGGTGCCGTCTTCCTTCTCAAGACCGCCAATGCGGTGCTCAAGCCCCTTTGTTCCGGGGAGAGCCCAAGGCCGAGCGAGCAAAGCGTCTCGTTTGTAGGGGAGGAACGTCTCGCCTGGCTCGGCAGGCCCCGGATGCGTGATTTCAATTTTCTCCAGTTGATTCACGTCTGGAAGCTTCCACGGTTCCGCACCGTTGGCAATGTAGCCGTCCGACAAAACCATGACGGGAGTCATAAAGCGAGTAGCGATGCGCCAAGCTTCAATCGCCACATCGAAACAATCGGCTGGACTGCGAGCCGCAACCACGGGCATCGGGCACTCGCCATGGCGTCCGTAGAGCGCCATCAAGAGGTCAGCTTGTTCTGTCTTGGTCGGCAGCCCAGTGCTTGGCCCGCCACGTTGGATATTGATCACGAGCAAAGGCAATTCGAGCATCACCGCCAATCCGAGTCCCTCGCCTTTGAGTGCGATCCCCGGACCGCTGCTGGTCGTGACTCCCATCGCTCCGCCAAAAGCGGCTCCGAT
>JBJTQD010000248.1:0-10881 GCA_046075445.1 Planctomycetota bacterium | reverse complement strand
CAGAACTTCGGGCGTCTGCCAGATTTCGACACCTTCGCCAGCCTCGACAGCGCCTTCGTCTCGCCAGTCCCGATCCTCGAAGATAACACCCCGAGCAGTCTGTGGGGTTTTCACTGCGCCGTCTTGCGCTGCGCCGTCTTGCGCTGCAGCGACGGGCGATTGAATCGCCAGACAGATAAACAGAAGGTTCATTTGCAAGAGTTGGCTCAGCTTGAGCGACCTATTTAAATCGAGCAGATTGAACATCAAACCCTCTCTTTCAGGAATCGTTACAGGTCTTCGCACGAACCGCCCAAACCATGTTAAAACGTCGTTTGACAACCTCCCAGACACGGAATCAATTGTCAAGAAAATTGGCCTCACGATTATGATCCTGAAGCATTCAACTGCGAGAGAGATTGAATATGCAGCCGCAGATTGCAAGAAGTTTACTTTCCATTTTGGGGCTTGCTATGGTTGGCTTGCTTTGCAGCAAGGCCGGGCTCTCCGAACCAATAACAACTAAACGAATCGAGTCTTTTCCGAAAGAGCCTGTCGGCTATCAGCTGATCGACTGGCGTCAGCGAAGTTCAGACTATGTTCGATTTGTTTTGAACCCGAGTGAGCAGGGTGAGTACCTGCCGCTGATGTGGTGGGACGATTCCCAAATCGAGGGTCGGAAGACAACCTTTGGGCTACCCAGTTACGTTGGAATGAAGGGCCAGTGGAATGTTTTCCGCAACGCGCACGAAGCGTTCGTCACGATGGGCACGCTCGCATCGGGGACTTGGCTCGGCATGGACATGTCTGCCTACCCTGTGCCCGGCTCTCCTGCGCCTGTCAATCTCGTCTCGATGCAGGCCGAGTATTTCTCGAACAAGAATCAAGTATTCAGCGACTTGATCAGCGGAGATGAACCGACAGGTCAAACTTTTTTCTACGAGGTCGCCCCCTCGCTGCTGCTCGCGCCGCTGTGCGACCGCTATCGGCAGGAGACGGCTCTAGCGGACAAGTGGCGGCGATCATGCCAGCGGTGGGCCGAAGTGGGAGGCCAATTATGGCGGCTGAACGATTACGCTTTTCAATCTTACGACCTGCAGCAAAAGCAGGCCGTAACGAAAGATTGGATAGAGCCCGATGTCGCGGCGGGCCTCGCGTATTTGATGCTGATGGCTTATCAGCGCTGGCCGGAAGAGCAGCGATTCTACGAGGAGTGCCATCATGCCTTGATGTGGATGGACAAACATCCGAGCAATCTGAATTACAGCATCTTTGCTCCTTTCGGGGTTTACGCAGCGGCCCGGGCAAACGCCGAGCACGGCTCAAAGTATGACGTCGCAAAGTTCTTTTCGTGGTGCTTCGAAACGAGTGCAGTCCGGGGCATCTCGCCACATGCAACGTCGCTAGAGGACGGGGATGACTACGGAATCATCGGTAGTCGTTTTGGAGAAGTCGACGTCGCTGGCTTGGTCGGCGCCAGCCGAATTGAATTGCTGAGCAACAGTCAGGAACGCAAAGGCAAGGGCCATTACGTTTTTGCGATGGAGACCTTCGCCCAAGCATGGCCGCTGGTCGCCGCCGTTCGGTACGACGAGCGTCTCGCGCGGGCAACGGGCAAGTGGATGTATCATGCCGCGCACAGCGCACGGTATTTTTATCCCGACCAACTCCCACCCGAGATGCAGACCAACTGGGACTGGGCTAAGAAGCATTCGCTGGCCTTGCCCTACGAGGGACTGAAAGACCGGAACTGCGATACCGGCAAAGCGGGCCCCTATGGCTGCGGGGACGCCACCATTCACGACTGGGGACCTTCAAACCTGGGGCTGTACAGCGGCTGTTTATCGGGCGCTTTCGGCGCGATCATCGAACGAACCTCTGCGCCCGAAGTCCTTTCGCTGAACCTCAACGCAACCGACACGTTTGCGCCGAAATCCTTCCCAACCAGACTTATCTACAACCCGGGGCGAGCAACCGCTTCCGTCGATCTCAAAATCGAAAGCGGCGAGTACCGTGCTTGGGACACAGTACGCGACCTCATTCTTAGCGACCAAGTCAAAGACGGAAAACTTCGCGTCGAGATTCCAGCCGATGAAGCGGTCGTGGTGGTGCTGATACCGATCGGCAAAAAGTTGACCAAATCCAACGGCCGACTCGTCGCCGAGGATATCATCGTCGATTACCACGTTCAGAGGTAATCTCGGTCTCCGCTTGGGTCCCGGTCAATTTTGTTTGCCCGGTACGACACTCAGCCCCTGATTTGACACCCACTGGAAAACATCCTGCCGACGAAGAGCAGCCGCCATCAAATCAGGAAACTGGTCAGGAGTGCAGGCAAATACCGCGATTCCCAGAGCCGCAACGTTACCGGCTAACTCAGCGTCGAAACTCGGTCGCCCCTCATCGCTGAGCGCCAGCAGAACGATCACGTTCACCCCATCGCCGACCAGCTTGCCAAGTCGCGAGACCAGTTCGCTGGCGTTGCCCCCCTCGCAAAGATCGGTAATCAAAACCAGGTGCGACTTGCGGGGTTGCTGGATTTTGCCCGCACAATAGCTGACCGCCTGGTTGATGTCGGTGCCGCCACCGAGCTGAATGCCAAACAAAACATCGACCGGATCGGCCAACTTATTGGTCAAGTCGAGTACCACCGTATCAAAGCAAACCAGCTGGGTCCGCACCACGGGCAAGGAAGCCATCACGGCTGCAAAGATGGACGAGTAGATCACGGATTGAGCCATCGATCCTGACTGGTCAACGCAAAGGATGACCTCATCCAAATCAACCAGCCGGCGTTGCTTGCGCGCAAAGCCGATCAATCGCTCGGGGACGATCGTCTGATACTCGGACAGATACTGGTGCAGGTTGGCTCGAATCGTTCGCGGCCAATCGATATCGACCGAGCGGGGGCGGATTGTTCGCTTGCTTCGATCGACGGCTCCCCGCAGTGCCTCGGCCGTCTTGCGTTGGAGCCGCGCCATCAGCTCGGCGACGACTTTCTGGATCACCTCCCGAGCCGTCTGTTTGGTCTTTTCGGGCATCATCCCCTGCAGGCTCATCAGGTCGGCGACAAGATTGACATCGGCTTGCATCGCGGCGAGAAATTCCGGCTCGAGCAGCATTTGCTGTAGACCGAGCCGCGAGAAGGCGTCTTTTTGAATAATCTGGACGACCGATGCGGGAAAACACTCGCGGACATCACCCATCCACTTGGCAATCCGCGGAGCTGAACGACCGAGCCCACCGCGGCGCGACTTGGGCCTGTCGCTCGTTTCGGCCGGGTCATACAGCACGTCGAGCGCGGCGGCGATCCGCCGGTCTCGCTCGCCGAGACCTTCGGCGTCGCCACCTAAAATCATTTGCCAACGCCGTTGCAACTCATCCATCGATGGCGGCTCCCTGCAAGAGCTCGATAATCCGCTTCATTTGACCGGTCCAGCGATGGTCGAATTCTTCCATGATCGTATAACCTTGCTGCTGGGTTTCCCGACCGAGAACGGCGGCCATCAATCGCTGTCGTTCCATTTTATCGAGGTTGGAGAAGACTCGCCGAAACAGCGGCAGCGATTCAATAAAAGTCTGCTCATCCAGACCCATCACCCAATCACTAACGCAACCGCGCAGCGGGGTGTCATGGACCAACCGCTCGCCTGCTCCGTCGAGAAAGCCCTCGAAAAAGCCCGCCGCCGACGACGTCGTGGTCCCCGGGGAAAGCCGCCTCGCCAGCAAGACGACCACCTCCTCTGAGCCGACCTGATCGCCCTCATAGAGCAGCCGCGCCGCCTGACCTGAGACGAGTGCGGTCGCTTGCTCATCGTCGACCACATCTCGCAGCGCGCCCAGCCAAACCGCGAGTGAACTCGACTCGACCAGTTTCAGCGATCTGTCGGCCTCGCGAATCGCCGCGCGCAATCCGGCGGCTGCTTCCTCATCCAAACCCCGAGCTGCATGGTGTAGCGCAATCGCTGCCTGGGCAGCGATCCGGTCGAACAGGATTGTCATCTGAGCCGTATCGACCTCTCGAGCCTTCCCGTACCGCATCACATCGGCCAAGGGCGGCAGCGCCGAAAGCATTTCCAGGCAATTAGTCGCTTGACCGGCGCGGTGTTCCAGCGCTGCGCTGACCTTCGCCGCCGCATCGGGCAACTGGGCTGTTAGCGCCGCGAAGACAAGATTTGACAACTCGCCCAAGCCTTTGGTGGTGGCCAGCGAGGCGACGATCCGGCCGGCCGCTGCCTGGGCAATGGTCGCACCGTAAATCAGGTTTTCGACCAGAGCGACCGAGTGCTCCGGCTCCCACTTCAAGACCCAACGCTCGCGGAAAGTGCCGCGGCTCCGACCCGGGTCGTCCAGCGTGCCCCAGTTGACTCCCAGCGCGACGAGGCGATGGAGCAGCGTTGAGCGGAACAGGCCGCTCTCGGATCGGAGATCGATCATCAATTCGCGCTCCAGCGATTCGGGCTTCAAGCGGGCCGCCTTTTGTTGTCGCTGCAAATCCTCAAGCAGCGGGGCCAGCGGCACGCCCGGAGGGATATTGCCCACCTCGCGACCGACCAGCAGTTCCGCCGCGACCGTTTCCCAAAGCTTTGGATTGCCAAAGCAGATACAAGCCACAGTTGCGTCGATCAGTTCCTCAAAGCCCGCTTGCGGACGACCGCGCAGCGCGGCGAGCGCAACGGCGAGCCGCTCGGCCTCAATCAGCGAAGCCGTGGAAATCACCTGGCCATGCTCCCGCAAGCAGCGCGCCGTGCGGGCCAGCCAACGGGTCACTTGTTCCGCCCGCGGCGTCTCCCACAAATGCCGATTCCAACCGGGATAGGCAACGCCCGCGGAGTAACCGCTCCCTAGCGCCAACCGCGGCGCGGTCCACGGCGTCCACGTCGCCGAGAATTTTCGCTTAGCCGATCCCTTAAGCAACTCGCGGTCATCTTTGGCCGCCCGCTTCTCCAGCAAAGCCGGCACGTGCCACGCGCCGCAAACCACGGCTATCGGACCATCGACCTGTTTTCGCGATTTGGAAATTTCCAATCGCATGTGGGCTTCGCGCGCTTCATCCTCCTCGCGGAGCATCGCAGGATCCTCGCGAAGGGCCCGCATCGCATCCGCGACCGCCGCGAAGATCGGACCCGGTTCGGGATTCTCCTCGATCACGTGCTGCCACCAACTCTCGCCGTCCTGATAGCCGGCCGCGGCAGCAAGCGCACCGATCGGGTCGCGCTGAAACGAAGCTGGCTGGGAGTCGAGCAGCTGCAGCAGCCCCGGCGGACTCTCTTCCGCCGACCCGGCTTCTGACCCCTGAGAGCCAGCCGGCTGAACCTCTCCCGCATCTTCCTCCGATGCTTTCGGTAGCTCCGCGGCTGGCGACTCTGCGGCTGGATCGCCCCAGCGCCACGCGACTGGCAAATCGATGAAACGCACCGGCACACCCTGCTTGACCGCCCAGAGCACGGCTTGATACTCCGGCGAGAAAACGGCGAACGGCCAAAACACCGACCGCTCCGGCTCACCCGCCGGATAGGCCAGCAGCGCGACCGGCGGCTCCATCTCCCGATGAGCCAGCATCGGGATCAAGTCCGAGAGATCGGCGGGGCCCTCGATCAGAACCTCTCGCGGCTGGAGCGCGTCGAGCGCCTCGACCAACCGCCGAGCCGAACCGGGGCCATGATGTCGAATTCCAAAATACTCTACGCTCCCCGACATCAAACCAACTCAGTCAGTGTGGTGTAGTAGTCCGCAAAATCACGCCGCTTTTTCAAGACCGTTTCCAGATACTCTTCCAGGATCACTTTGTCCTGCACCGGATCCTTGACGATCGCCCCGAGCACATTGGGCGCCAGTCCCTCGGCTGAAAGAATCCCGTTATTAAAGTAAGCCGCATGTGAAAAGCCGCTCACCATGACCGCAATCGCTTCAGCCGTTGAGAGCGTCGCCGAAGGACTTTTAAGAGTAGTTTTTCCGTCGGCCGTCTCACCGCTACGGAGTTCGCGGAAGATCGCCAAGACCCGCTTCACTTCCTCTGCGACGTTTTTGGGCACCGGCAGATCCAGCGACTGGGCCATCTCGCCGACCCGCCGGGTCACGATCCGGATTTCCTCCTCGAGATCGTCAGGCAATGGCAAAACGACGACATTAAATCGGCGCTTCAGCGCTGCAGACAATTCGTTGACACCCTTGTCGCGATCGTTCGCCGTGGCAATCACATTAAAGCCCCGCTGGGCGTAGACCGAATCGTTCAGTTCGGGAATCGGAAGCATCTTTTCGGATAGCACCGTGATCAGCGTGTCTTGGACATCGGACCCCATCCGCGTCAATTCCTCGAGGCGACAGATGCTGCCGCTCTCCATTGCCCGCAACAAGGGCGTCGGCACGAGGGCTTCGCGACTCGGCCCCTTGGCCAGCAACTGGGCATAATTCCAACCGTAGCGAATCTGGTTCTCATCGGTTCCGGCCGTACACTGAATGATCTTCGTCGAGTCGCCGCTGATCGCCGCCGCCATGTGCTCTGAGACCCAGCTTTTCGCGGTCCCCGGGATCCCCATCAAGAGCAGGGCCCGGTCCGTCGCCAAGGTGGCCACAGCTGTTTCAATCAGCCGCCGATTGCCGACATACTTTGCCTCGATTTTTCGATCGCCCGCTTTGCCGCCCGAAAGATACGTCACCACGGCCTGCGGGCTCAGCACCCAGCCGACCGGCTTCGGATGCTTGTCGGCCGCCCTCAAAGCTTTCAAGTCATCGGCATAAGTCATCTCGGCCGGCTGTCGTAAGACTTCAGTCACAAGGTCCCTCCCGGTGGCAAACACGCATTGAGTTTCAGGATTCCCAGCATCGGATCCGATGCAAACAGATTTTTTTCAGTGAATGCTCTCAGCAGTTCCTCCGCCGCCGCTTGCTCGGCCAAGAGGCCCAGCGCGTAAAGCCCTTCGCGCAGCGTCTCCTGCTCAACGGGCTTGCTCGCCGCTTCCTCGCTGCAGAGCTTGAGCAACGCTTTCAAAGCCCCGAGCGACTTGAGCTTCGTCCAAGAGACCTCGCCGAACATCCCTTTGCAACAAGTCAGTGCGGCGGTAAAGCGAGGGCCATCATTCTCCACGACCCGCGGCAGCAGTCCGCGGCGGCTCGCTTTGCCGAGCCGGTCAAACAGCAGCTGAAACGCCTCCACCGAGAGACCCTCGAGTTCGGGAAGCCGCTCAGCCAACAGCGCGGCCGCCACCTCACTCCCAGTCGCCGCCACCATCCGAACCAAGTCGTCCGAAGCTTGCGCGTCGCCGTGTTCCCAGCCGCTGATCAGCTCCGCTTCACCCGGCAACTTCAGCCCCTGCACCAGTCCCTGCAAAGACAGCTTGGCCGCGAGTTCCGCGCGGCGTTTTTTCTGAGCATCGGTCTTGAGCGGGTTCGCTGTGATCTTCAAACCGCGTTTCAGCAGCCGCTTGCCGACCGAGAAAAAAGCGGCGTATTCCCCGAGATCCGCCGGATCGTCTTTGACCACACCGATCCGGGCCAAGTATTGCTGCACCAAAATCCGGACTTTGCCTGAGCGGTCATCGACAAACCCCTCCAACGCGGTGCGGTCTTCCGAATTGAGCCCGATCGCCAGCAACTCGAGCACCCGCAGGCGTTCTTCCGCGGCCAGCGATGAGGCCTTTTCCGTAATCAACTGGCGAGCCAGTGCCGGTTGCTGGCTTCGCAGAACGGACAAAGCCGCGCGGCGATCAGCGGGCATCCAGTCATCCCAGTTTTCGGCAGTGAGCTCCGCGGCCCCGCTCGCCCGGCCGCGCGGCGACTCAGCTCGATCCCAAGCCTCCCAAGGGGCATAGAAGTCCGGCAACTGATTGATTTGCTTCGGCAGGTAGTCGAGCGGATGAACGGCGTAACCTCGACTGGCAAGGAGCTGAATCACGCCGCTCATCTGCGGGTCGCTTAACTTGGCTACCCGATCGAGATTCCGAATTTGCTGGCGCACCGGGTCCGGTGGCGTAGGCAAACGCAACCGAGGAATCGGTGGAGCCGTTTGCAACTTGACGCCGGAAACTGGCCGCAGGGCGTACTGAATCGCCTGCCCGGACAAGGCTAACAGGGCTAACTCGGGGTAGGAATCTTGCTGGACCACTTCACGCCACGCGGCCGGGGCTCGTTCCGCGGCGGAACCACCCATCATCCAAATCGCTTTGAGGTTTTCGAGTGTCGTGAGCAGCTCAATGGTCATAGGACCACCTTCCCCAATCCGATTGGCCCGAGAGCAATGTGAGCGAGACGCCATCCCACAATCCAGCGGATTGCTGCATGGTCAAACCCGCGATTTCGCGAGCGGGTCGACCGACCAGCGGCAGGGCCAGCGACTGGTCCGCCGCCTGCCACCAGTAACTCGATCCAGCCTGAGCGATCCGGCCGCTGGGGAGCAGCAGCGGAACCTCCCCCAGCCACGGTGCCTGCTCCAACACCTCGCGATAAGTCTCCAGCGGCTGAGCATCAGCTGTCGGCCACGCGCGCTCGCGCTGTTCTGAGCCGTCTGTCGTCTTTCGCCCGGCGATGACAGCCCTCAGCGGGTAGCGGGCCGGATAATAGACTAGGTCGGCGGGAAATTGTTCGCCGATCGCAAACGCGCTGCCCCGCTTGCCGAGCGAGGCGGGAAAATAATCGAGAAGCACGGCAAAGCGCGGCTCACCTTCCAGATTCAATAGCCAAGTCGCCTGGCTGACCAATCCATCGCGGCGGGTGGCAACCTGCTCGCCCACCACCTCCCAGGTCGACGAAGCGCGGGGAGCTTCGGTCAGGCCGAGCAACGACTCGCGCGTCTCCGTGCTGCCAACCAATCGCGCCAGCTCGGGATCGTTTGGGCCCGTCGCCCAAGCTCGACAGAGCAGCACGACTCGCCCCAGTTCCTGCAGCAGCGCATCGAGCCGCCTTTCACTGGACACCTGGAGCAGCCGAGAGGGGAGCTCATCAAGACGGCTGGCCATCGCCTGAGCCTTGGCATCGACGAGTCGAGCAGCGATGGTCCGGCACCGCGGGGTGGGGTCGTTGAGAAACGCGGCGAGTCCCCCGCGAAGCTGATCGCCCAGCCATTGCTGCAGTTCCTCCAGTCCGGCCGCGACCGACTGCTGGGTCGACTGCGAACGCTTCTCCGCGGCAGCTTTTCGCTTCGCTTCGGCAGCGGGGTCGAGTTGCTTCTCCGGCTCCGTAAGCTGAGCTGCGATCAGGCTCTTTGGCCCGCCGCTCGATTTATTGGGATTTGTTTTGGCCGATCCACCATCGGAAGATTTCCGGCGGCCCAGCCAGTCGCTGACCCAACCCGGGGCTTCACCATCGGCAAACGGCCGGGCATCTTCGACGTACATCCACATCAGCGCGAGAACGTGCTTGCAGGGAAACTTGCGCGAGGGGCAGGTGCATTTGTATCCCGCATTGGAGTTGTCGAAGACTGTCCGATAGGGATTGGCTCCCGAGCCTTGACACTCCCCCCAAACCAGATCGCATTGTTTTGTCAGCGAGTGCCACTTGCCGGGCTTGAGCAGTTTGTTCGCCGCGTTGAGCGATTCCTGATCGGGGGCAAGTTCCGTTATCTTGCTGATCGTCAAAGACATCGTCGACGCCGCCTTGTTCTGGTTCGCCTTGCCTTGGCCTGCCCGAACCCGCTGCGCCCCGCACCCGATTCGGCCCCCGGCCCGCCCGAGATTTTAGCTGGAATTCTCACGAACGTCATCAATCGATTGGACGGACCAACCGCCGGCAAGACCGTGGCTGGCCCAGGCGGGGTCTATCGGCTCTCCTTGAAAGCCCCTGCACATGCGGTCTCCAGGTAGGCAGCCCGTTTTTTGCTTTATACTTAGGCTGATTTCCGGGCCCGACATATAAAGCTTTTTTAGCGCCGCATCGAGACCTCGTCATGGAACCCCAATACCTGATCGATTCGACCCGCCGCAACCTGCTGCGAATTCAGAGTGGTTACTCCAATTCCGACTTCCGCAAAGACCGAATCAAGAAACCCTTCCTGCTCCATTTGATTGGCGATCGCCGACACGACCTGCAATATCGCGACCAACGTATCCTTCTGGAACGAGGAGTGGCCGTGTGGGGCCACATCATTCAAGCAAACCGACGGCTCCTCGACCCGAAAGGAGGGGTCGCTCAACCACCCGCAGCAATTATCTACAGCACCGACCACTTCTTTGATGCTCGCCCAGACGCACTGAGCGAACTTGCGAGTCGCATTTATGAATTAAAGGGGCGAGCGGTCACCCCTGAGATGCAAGCTTTCAGCGATAAGCTGGCCAACGAAATGGTCGCCGATATGAAGCTGCCGATTCCGCTTGGATTCACAGATGGCAGACAGTGCTATTACGCCTCGCTGATCATTTGCCGCAGGCATCTTCCAATGAATTTTCTGGCCTCGGGACTGTTCCCGGTTCTCATCGCTCCGCAATCGACCGATACAGTGATGATCGCACCACAGCGGTACTGGGACTCCGGCTTGGTGGAGGCCTGGCGCAGCTAACACCGACTGGCTGAAGAAAAGGTTTCAGGACTGGGTCAGGACTCGTCCTGACACCCGTTTCTTGCCGGCCAGTTTCCGCGCTGTGTCGACAATCCGATTGAGCACCTCTGCCTACTCCTTGGCCTTGAAACTAGCGACAACCTCGCCGCCGCTCAGCAGGTCGAGCCGATTTCCGGCGACGTGAAAGGCGTCGACCCGGGCCAGCGTCTGGGAAAACTTCTGCTCCAGCTCCATCAGCTCCCGCGGCCCAGCCATCAGGGTACTTACCAGTTGCCCCAGCGTCACGCTTTGGTTGTCGATCAGGGCATAGGAACCCGAGAGGCGATTCACACCAACGAAAATCGAAAGCCTTCCGCCTTCGAACTTCATCGTCGGCGGCTCGGCAGCGTTCACCGGCTGGCCATTCAGCGCCA
>JBJTQD010000247.1:0-2322 GCA_046075445.1 Planctomycetota bacterium | reverse complement strand
TCTGTTAGACTGGATGGGAAAGCGCCCCGTTTGGTCAGTGTAGATTGTTGCATCGACATTGACCACTTTAACCATGATGCTTTGCTTTGCAAGTGCGCGGGTGAGTTCATCGTCTTCCAATGTTGTGCTGCCAACTGTCACCTTTTGTTTGGTTGACCTAACATTTTGTCGTTGCTTTTTCATGTGCCCCTTTTGAGTCTCGACGGATTCGGGAAAATTCCAGCCGGCGCTTTCTCACGATAGTAAATCGGGAAGGTACCGGCGCGAGCAATCAATTCTTCAACGGGACGAATCACTGGGTCGGGCCGCAAGCCCAAAGTCTTGACGACTGGGCCAACCAGCAAGTCGTGTTTGTACTTGGCCGACTCAACGTCAAAGCCGGCTGCTTTCTCAATTCGGGTCGGCGCTGCTGTATCGGCAACGCGGTAGTTTTGCATCTGCTCCCAACTTTGCTGGGAGTTGATGTAACCGCTTGCTTGAGATGCCAAGTCAACCACCTGCTTCGGCGTTTTGTCGCTGTAGCGGGGCGTAGAAAACCCCAGCCATCCAAAAACGCCCAACAGAATCGCCGAGATGCCCAACACCAATTTCTCGGCGTGGTGCAGCCAGAATCGGCTCAATCCTTCCTTGCTCAGGTCTAGTTTGGGTAACTTCATCTCTGACCTCTTCCAGCAAAAATCTAAAGAACTTGTTTTTACGTGCAGCTTTTCGACTCTCGTTCCAGCGCCGCTTCGGCATCTGAAACCGAGCCGAAATTAAGGTTTGCCAGCGCCACCACCTGCAGGCAGTGCCGCCGAGTTCGGAGCGGTTTGTTGTCCCTCTGGCAACAAACGAGCTTCATCGACCTTATTATAAATTTTCACAAAGCCGGTGAATTCAACTTCAACCAGCAAGTTTGTGCGGCGTTCCGAAGCCATTGGCCCCGTCGAACCGGTTGGCTTGGTCTTCGTTGGCTCATCACCGCCACCATCCAAACCAGCGCTACCGCCACCACCAGCCCCACCACCAATGCCAACGGTCGGAGTATCCCGCTCCTGACTGCCGCCACCACCGCCACTACCGGACTTTGACTTGACGCCACCGTTCAGCTCAATCTTCTCGCCCGGCTTGTGGCGATTCAAACGAATCTGGTTGATTTCAAAGCAGAACGGCGAGTTTGCACATGCTGCAATGAAAGCAGGAATCTTGTTTTCCTGCATTTTCAAAGCAATTCTGACCGGGACTCGACGCGCGACTACCAATTCCAAGTCCTGTTCCGGAAGCGACTTATTCGTCGGCTTCAACACATCATGTACTTTTTGAATTGGCAGCGGTTCGCCCTTGGCATCCACATAGCGGCCGTGGAAAGGTCCCAACGCGAACAGTGGATCACTCGCCTCTAAATTTACGAAAGGCGTCGCCGCAGCTTCCCCTACTGGCGCACCACCCGGTGCTGGGGCACTTCCCGGAGCTCCCGGAGGAGCCGCACCCGGACCACCCGGCGGCGGACCACCCGGTCCAGCTCCCATTTCCGGGCTTGATACCTCAGCCCCCGCTGCACCAGCCAGACGAGAGTCAACGGGAGACAAAGAGCCAACCTTTGCTCGAGCTTCGCGACCGAACGCAATGTGGTCGATTTCCCGAATGGCCGCCAAATCATTGGCGTCCGCATCGCCATTCACCTGCTTGATAACCTTGAACATCGCCTCCAAAAGCCAAAGGTCCTGCTGTAATGCGAAGACCTGATAGGCCGTAGCAAAGGCTTCTGTGTTGCCGTCAAATCCCTTGAATTGAGTCAGCTTTTCCTGCCACAATTTTTGGTTGTCGCCATTCCAAAGCACAACAGTGGGCCCATCGCCTCCATCTTTTTCAACCGATGCCGAGGGACCGTCTTTACTGTCACCACTCGCTTGGTCGTCTTTCTTGCCTTTGCCTTCAGCCGCTTTCATATCTTCTTCGGCATCCCATTTGGTGCCGATGATCTCGCAGATCTCAGGCATCCGTTTGGGGATCTCCCGGGTGTAAATCTGCAAATAGCGAGCTACCTTCTCTTGAGGAATCTTGTCTCGCCCTTCGGGCGGCGAAAACTGCTCGAAAAACTTCAGAAACTCTGGGTTCTTCAGGACCTCATCCGGCCACACCATGATTGGCTCTTGAGCCTCTCGGCGAACTTTCCAAGCCTTGATGGTCGCTTGGCGAGCGTCTGCCAACCGCTGCTCCATCCCTTGTTTGGAAACATCGTTGGGATGCGTTTTGACTTCCGCGGGAACCCCCTCGGCCGACACCTTCATCACGCTCTCCAATTCACTGATCTTGCTCGTCAGTGTTTGAATGTCCTTTTCC
>JBJTQD010000246.1:0-1921 GCA_046075445.1 Planctomycetota bacterium | reverse complement strand
GAGACGTATCGCGCTTTGAGCTCGGACGACCAACGACAAATTCGGGGCTTCAAGCTGTTTCTCGATGGAGCCTTGGGGTCGTGGACTGCGGCACTGCGCGAGCCTTATGCGGATCGGCCCGACTGCAAGGGCTTATTGCTGTATGAAGATTATGATTTGGCCGAATTGATTTATCGGCTTGCGCCGCTAGGCAAGGGACTTGCGATCCACGCCATCGGCGATGCAGCTACGGAGCAAGCAGTGAGGATTTGCCGGCAGCTGGGGACGAGGCTTAACGGATTCAGCGAGATTCGGATCGAGCACGCGCAGCTAATTACTCCCGGCGATGCGATGTTGGCTAGAAAAATGGGGATCGCGCTCTGTCTTCAGCCAAACTTTTCGATTGATTCAGTCAGTTATCGGCAGAGATTGGGTGGTGAACGAGCTGAGCACAACAATCCGCTGAGAATGTTGATTGATGATGTTGGCTACGAGCCGGGAATTGATTTGCTGTTTGGTACAGACGGAATGCCACACGGCGCAGAGTTTGCGATTGAGCAGGGGCTAGTACCTCCCCATTCGGGGCAGCAGTTAACGCTGAATGAATTGGCTGCTGGGTTTTCGGGGGTGGGCGTCTCCGCCGGAAAAATCGTTTGTCGTTTTCTTGAGGACCGTCCCGAAATCGAAATTGTGTGGGAAAAATGAGGGTTTTACCTCAAACCTGCCGCAATAATCGGGAGAATTGAATCGGAAATCCGTCAGTTCGTTTCGCTGTGATGTAAATTATCGAGATCTCCAACCCCCGCGATTTGGGGAGCGGAATTTTGTTCCGGCTCGCGCGATGTTTGCCGCGAGCGTTTCTGCTGCACACCATTTATCAGACAGCGTTGCGCCATGCCCAAGGTAAGGTTAAAGCAAGATGAAGAGGCGTCGCGAGAAGATCAGCGACGCGCCAAAGCATTTAAGAAGTTCAAGATTAACTGGCCTTGGACCATCTTCGGTCTGATTGTTGTCGGTGCAATCGCTTCCGCGGCGGCCTGGCAAAAATCGAAGGATCCTAACAATTCCGGTGGGCCGACGGTCACAGCAGCGCTAGATAAGCCGATTGAGGATATTCAATCGATCGCCGACTTGGAAAAATTGGCTGATGAGGCTGAGCAACGATTGACCGATCAGTCGGCGACTTATGTTGGCAAAGTTGGCACGCTCGATAAACTGGCTGCCGCTTGCAAGCGGATGGCTGACTTGGCAAAAGAGCCAGAAAAAGTTTCGCTCTACAAAAGCAAAGAGCTCCTCGCTCGGTATTTCAAGTTGGTAACCTTTGCCCAAGAGGGGCTCGACGATGCGATGGAGAGGGAGAAAGTTAAAACGCTGGTCAAGGAACTGGAAGCGAGGCAATCGCCGGATGTGGTCTATCAGGTCAATCTGGCAAAAATTGTGTTGGACGGCACTACGCTTATGTTGCGTCCCGATTCGCAAGCTGATTTTCAGTCTTACCTGAAAGCCGTGGGGCCGATTGTGATCGCAAATCCGTCGGATGCGCGCTTGGCCGCATTGAACAAGCAGTTCATTGAATTTTTCAAAAAAGAGAAGCGGTTTCCCTCGGAGCGGTTCTCGGAATTGGCACGCGCCATCATTTCGGCCTACTCCGGCACGAGCAATCTCGCGATCCAGGTTTGGATTCGCGAACTTAGTGACGAACTGTTGTTCGAGAGATTCAATTACCGCGATTTGTTGATGAAGTGTGAAGTGGGAACGCCGGGTGCCTATGAAGCCTACCTTGCAAGCTTGCCCCAAATCTTGGCGGGAAAGCCGACGCCGCTCGGGTACGCTCGGCTAGTGAGTGCTGGAAATTCGTTCGAGCGAGTCAATCGGACAACAGAGGCAGGCGAAGTTTACCGCCTTGTCGCGGAGAGTATTCCGCTGCCCGCATCGGAGGAGT
>JBJTQD010000245.1:0-3667 GCA_046075445.1 Planctomycetota bacterium | reverse complement strand
CCAGGGACGTGCCACCCGGCGTTGGTTTTTATCCCGGAGGGATGAAGAAGCTACTGGCGGTTCGACGCTGAGATGGATTTTTGCGCAATAACTGGACGCCGCACCGGGGGCGAGGTCGGGAGACCATCGCCCAGCGCAGTTTTCTCTTGTTCACCGCTTTTCTAATGCTCTACTGCTCTGTTTCCTACTGCTCTCGCGAAGCGCGGGGGGCTGGTGCGATGCCCGGCTGACGAGTGCGAGTGCGGGCCTAAACGATTAGCTGTGGCTGGCTAGTCATCGCACCGTTAAGCTAAACCGACTTGCTTTCGCTCGACTCCTCTCCCCCGCTTGGATTGCCTCGCATGGATTGGCTGTTGCCAATTTTGACTCCGCTCGCATTCTTCTTGGCGGCTTTGCTGTATGCCTCGGTTGGGCATGCGGGGGCTTCGGCTTATTTGGCTGTGATGGCGCTGCTGGGTGTCGCTCCCGAATCGATGAAGCCCGCCGCGCTGCTACTGAATCTGATCGTCTCAATCGTCGCCGCAATTCAATTTGGCAAGAGCGGAAGTTTTCGCTGGAGCTTGCTCTGGCCGTTTCTGCTGGCCGCTGTCCCGGCCGCTTACGTTGGCGGGGCGATGAAACTGCCGGGCGAAGTTTATAAACTCCTCACCGGAGCCGTGCTGCTCTACGCGGGCGGGCGGTTCCTTTGGCAAAGCTTCAGCCCCAAGCTACCTGCTGAAGAAACGGCTCAACCGAAACTCGCCATCGCACTGGCCGCAGGGGCAGCGATGGGCTTGCTCGCGGGACTGACGGGAACAGGCGGCGGGATTTTTTTGACGCCGCTGGTGATTCTGACGCGCTGGGGAACCGCCCGCGAAGCCGCGGCGATCTCGCCGCTGTTTATTCTTTGCAACTCGGCTTCGGGCCTGCTGGGCCTTGGCTTTCAAGCTCTGAGTTTGCCTAACGGCTTTCTGTTCTGGTGCTTCGCCGTGCTGGTCGGTGGCAGCCTCGGCGCTTATCTTGGCAGTCGCAAGTTAGGCGGCCGCGGCTTGCGGTTGGCTTTGGCTCTGGTTCTGCTCATCGCTGGACTGAAAATGGTGCTGGGAGTTTGAAGCGAACTCCTGCGTTCCTCTCCCCCATCCCGAGACCAACTCATGTTCCGAATCAAAATTTGCGGAGTCGTCGAGCCCGAGGACGCTCGGATGGTTGCCGAGTCAGGAGCCGATGCCCTGGGGCTGAACTTCTATTCGCGCAGCGTTCGCTGTGTGACGGCGGCCGATGCGAAAGCGATAGCCGCAGCGGCTGAGGGCGTGATAAAAGTGGGGCTGTTTGTGAACGAACAGCCGCAAATGATTCGCGGGATTGCCGAGTTCGTTGGGCTGGATTGTCTGCAGCTGCACGGCGACGAATCGCTGGAGCTGCTTGAACTGCTCTCGCCTTGGCCGGTGATCAAAGCGTTTCGCGTTGAGCTTTCGAATCGAGAACAGGTGCGCGAGTCGGCTCGCGATTGGCTGGACCGAGGAGCGGCCGGGATTCTGATCGACGCGGCTCAGCGGCCAGGCGAATACGGAGGCGGAGGGGAGCCAGCCGATTGGCTGGTGGCGGCGGAACTGGTTGAGTCGCTGAACGGTCCGGTGATTCTGGCAGGGGGCCTGAACCCGGAGAACATTGAGCTGGCAATCGAAGCGGTCCGGCCTTACGGAGTCGATACGGCTTCGGGGGTCGAATCAGCCCCGGGGCGGAAAGACCGAGTCGCTTGTTGCCGGTTCGCCGCTGCTGCCAAACGCGGCTTGGAATTGGAGCTTTAGCAGACCGCGAGTCGCTCGGGACCAGCCGAATGTGAAATTCATCGCGGCGAATCGTGCAGCTGCACGGCAAACGCGACTGGGTAAATGCGGCATTTTGGAAGTATTCTGCCGACTGGGTTAGGTTTGGCTAGCTGCTGCGGGAAAGGCTCGACGTGAACGGCTGTGTTGAGTCAAACGCGGCTTGAGTTGCCTTGAAATTGTTCCCTTGGTAGCCATCGTTTGCGGGCCCGGTCTGGGCCTGCTTCCGACTTTTTCGCCTCAAATCCCCGGGGGATTGACCCCGCTAAGGGTTGAAGCCCAAAGGGCTGGGCGATTACGATGGAAGGGACCCGGAAATGGCAACATGGAAGCGCTCTTCCGTTCCAACTTTTAACAGTTTCTCAGGAGTTTCGCTGTGGCGAGTGTGATGACGAATCGATTGCCGTACAAAGTAAAAGACATGTCCTTGGCCGATTGGGGCCGCAAGGAAATCATGCTGGCCGAAAACGAAATGCCCGGCCTGATGGCACTCCGCAAAAAATACGGCGCGAGCAAGCCGCTGAAGGGAGCCCGCATCGCCGGCTGCCTGCACATGACAATCCAAACCGCCGTGCTGATCGAGACCCTCAAGGAACTCGGCGCCGAGGTGACCTGGAGCAGCTGCAACATCTTCTCGACTCAAGACCACGCCGCTGCCGCAATCGCCGCCGCTGGCATCCCGGTCTACGCCTGGAAGGGCATGAACAACGAAGAGTTCGACTGGTGCATCGAACAGACGCTGTTCTTCCCCAGCGGCGAACCGCTGAACATGATCCTCGACGACGGTGGCGACCTGACCTCGATGGTTCACAACAAGTTCCCGGAACTGTTGGGCAACATCAAGGGTCTCTCGGAAGAGACCACCACGGGCGTGCATCGCCTCTGGCAAATGCACCAGCGCGGTGAGCTGAAGCTCCCCGCAATCAACGTCAACGACTCGGTCACCAAGAGCAAGTTTGACAACCTGTACGGCTGCCGCGAGTCGCTGGCCGACGGTATCAAGCGAGCAACCGACGTGATGATCGCAGGCAAGGTGGTCGTTGTCTGCGGTTACGGCGACGTTGGCAAAGGTTCGGCTCACTCGATGCAGCGTTACGGCGGCCGGGTGATCATCACTGAAATCGATCCGATCAACGCTCTGCAAGCGACGATGGAAGGTTTTCAAGTCACCACGATGGAAGAGGCTGCCTCCATCGGTAACATCTTCGTGACGGCTACTGGCAACGTCGACGTGATCGTCGGCGAGCACATGGACAAGATGCCGAACGACGCGATCGTTTGCAACATCGGTCACTTCGACAACGAAATCGATGTCGCTTGGTTGCAAAATCAAGTTGACGCTGGCAAGTGGACCAAGCAGGAAATCAAGCCGCAGGTCGACCGCTACACCAACAAGGCCAACGGCCGCTCGATTCTGCTGTTGGCAGAAGGCCGCTTGGTGAACCTGGGCTGTGCGACTGGTCATCCTTCGTTCGTGATGAGCAACTCGTTCACCAATCAGGTGATGGCTCAGATCAGCCTTTGGACTGAGACTGACAAGTACGACATCGGCGTGCACGTGTTGCCGAAGCATTTGGACGAAGAGGTTGCCCGGTTGCATTTGGATCAGCTCGGCGTGAAGCTGACCAAGTTGACTCCGAAGCAAGCCGAGTACCTCGGCATTTCGGCTCAAGGGCCATACAAACCTGAGCATTATCGTTATTAAGATTTCGCGGCGTCATAGCTGCGGGATGTAGAGCTGAACATCAAAGGCGATTCGGGAAACCGGGTCGCCTTTTTTGTTGGGGGGCGATCGCGTGAGGCCCGGTGCGTGGCGCTGGATGCTGGTCCCGCGCGCTGGGCGATGGTCTCCCGACCTCGCC